>CAMDXE010000006.1 GCA_945878925.1 Chitinophaga pinensis | reverse complement strand
TTCTAAAAAATCAAGGACGCGTTGCGCGTCTTCGCTTCCAGCGGCATATTCGATACCAGCATAAATATCCTCGGTATTTTCTCTAAAAATTACCATGTCCACTGCGCCAGGATTTTTTACCGGACTTGGCACGCCCTTAAACCATCGCACAGGCCGCAGGCATACATAGAGGTCTAAAATCTGCCTTAAGGCTACATTTAACGATCTGATTCCCCCACCCACAGGCGTAGTTAGCGGGCCTTTTATCCCCACTAAATACTCATTAAAAGCAGATAAAGTTTCGTCGGGTAACCAATTGCCTGTTTGATCAAATGCTTTTTGGCCTGCTAATACTTCTACCCATTCTATTTTTTTGGTACCTGCATAGGCTTTTTCAACCGCAGCATCCAAAACACGTTTGCTCGATTTCCAAATATCTGGACCTGTTCCGTCGCCTTCGATAAATGGAATTATGGGATGATTGGGAACCTGCAGTACGCCTTCTTTAATGGATATTTTTTGGCCAGACATTTGAAATTTATAAATTTTCTGCAAACCAACAGCTTTAATTTCAAAACTCAAAACGTTGTCTAAAATATACAGTTTATTTAATCTGTTTAAATCAATGTTCCAACGAATTGGGCTAGATTGGCAAAGGAATGTATTTTTGGAGTCTATGGAATTTTTAGAAGCAAAAGGCCAATTTATCAGTACCTGGGGAAATTATGGACAGCAATGGGGCATTAATAAAGCCATGGGCCATATTCACGCCCTGATGCTTATATCCGAGAAACAACTCAATACTTTAGAAATCAGGGAAGTGCTTCAAATATCGAGTGGCAATGCCAATACCAATATTCGTGCCCTCGTGGCTTTGGGTTTGCTCTCTAAAGTGCACATGCCCGGCGATAGAAAAGAATATTTTAAGGCCGATAAGGACATAGCAGTCATAGCCAAAATTTTGACCAATGAACGAAAACGTCGAGGTTTTGACCCTGCAATAAAATCACTGTCAAAAATTAAAGACCCTAATGGAAAGGCTTCGCAAATTAAAGAATTCAGAAAAGTAATCAAGGATTTGTCAAGCTTTGCCTATAAATCGGATAAATACATGGAAAAACTTTTAGATAGTTTTTGAAAAAGTGTAGACAGCCTTCCCTTATATTAAAAACTTAAAAAGCTTTTATTTTTTCTTTTTCGACGACTTAGCAAATTTATTAAACTCGAGGGCAAGGTTAATCCAATCGTTAAATTCCTGATGGCTTAACATACCCGATTGATCAATCATGACATACCCTCTCATGGGGCGTTTGGTAAAATCCATGGTTCGACACCCGATTTTTTCGACACTCTGTTCATGAAGCATGGGGTCGATACGGCACATCATTTCGTCTTTAATTATACCTATACACATTTTGTCGTTTACCATAAACGTTAATCCTCCCATCATTTCCTTTTCGACTACATTAACTTGACTTTCAAGGTACTCGCGAATTCTGTCGGCCAATTGGATATTATAGGACATAGAAGGTTGATTTTTTAGAGATGGAAATACAGTCAATAGTTGAAACATGACGAAGATAGATGGATTTAAAATTTCCATCAAATTTAAAGATAAAATGGAATGATGAAGGGATAATAAATAAATCGAATGGATTTTATGCAGCAGATAAGTGCACTAAAATCCAATAAATATTATGCTGTAGTTGAACTTAAGAATCGCCTAAGGAAATTTGACAACCTAATGTGGGCATAAATTTAGCCCCAATAAAGCGATGAAAAATTATCCTAAATACGATTTGAGGATTTTGCTTTTCGATGATTTTCGCAGTCGTCGCAAAGCTTTTTCTTTTATTTGGCGAACTCTTTCGCGGGTTAGCCCTACTTTTTCGCTAATGTCTTCTAAGGTATGGGCTGGGCCGCCATCAAGGCCATAGTAATATTTTAAAACATCACGTTCTTTGTCGCTCAAGGTGCTTATAACGCGGCTGATTTCTTTTTGCAGCGACTCGCTAATTAAGGATGAATCGGGACGTGGCTCGTCGTTGCTATCCAATACGCCTAATAACGTATTGTCTTCGCCTTCGGTAAGTGGGGCGTCGATAGATAAATGACGACCGGCAGAGCGCAATGCATTTTCAACTTCAATTAATGGAACATCTAGGGCTACTGCAATTTCTTCGGCTGTAGGTTCGCGTTCGTGCAATTGCTCTAATTTGGCAGCCATTGCCGAAATACGACCAATGGACCCTACCTTATTTAAGGGCAACCTAACAATACGCGATTGGTCGGCTAATGCTTGTAAAATGGATTGACGAATCCACCAAACGGCATACGAAATAAACTTAAACCCTCGGGTTTCGTCAAATCGTTTAGCGGCTTTTATCAAACCTAAATTTCCTTCATTAATCAAATCGCCCAGAGTTAATCCCTGGTTCTGATACTGTTTTGAAACAGAAACCACAAATCGGAGGTTGGCATTTACCAGTTTTTCCAAAGCCGTTTGATCTCCTTCACGAATTCGGCGGGCTAGTTCCACCTCTTCCTGTGCATCAATCATTGGTACTTTCGAAATTTCATTTAAGTATTTATCAAGCGATTTATTCTCTCGGTTGGTAAACTGTTTGCTGATTTTTAGTTGCCTCATTTTTTCCTCTTGTGCGCTTTTATTAGACGATTAAATTAGAATATTTATTCTTTAAATTTTAAGAACTTGCAAAAATATAACAATATATCTAGAATATTGAATGTTTTTTTCTAGAAAATATTAAAAACAACCCAACTTGCCAACCATGCCGTAATGCTCATCAAAACAAATTGCAAAATGGGCCATTTCCATGTTTTTGTTTCCTTATGCACCACGCTAATTGTACTAACACATTGCAAAGCTAAGGCATAAAAAACCATTAGCGACAAGCAAACGGAAGTTGAGAATAATGGTTTTTTGGTGACGGGATTAATTTCACTCTGCATTTTTTTTCGAATGTTTACAAAATCGTCTTGCCCTGCGCCATAAATGGTGGCCATCGAACCTACAAATACTTCGCGGGCTATAAATGACGTGATTAAAGAAATGCCTATTCGCCAATCAAATCCAAGGGGCTTGATGAGCGGTTCGATGCTTTTGCCAAAATATCCAGCATAGGAATGTTCTTGTTTTTGCAAAGCAAGGCTGAGGTTTGCTTCTTGAGTGCTTATTTTATTCATGCGCACCTCATAGGCTACTTCCTCTTCAATTTCCTTAAATTTTTCTTTGGGGCCAAAGGAAGTGAGATACCACAATACCAAAGAAACTAAAAAAATTATTTTTCCGGCATCCCAAACAAAGGTTTTGGCTTTTGTAAAACAGGTTATGACAATGTTTTTAGTGCGGGGCCATTGATAGTTTGGCATTTCCATAAAAAATCCGGTGGAGTCGGTGTTTTTGATAAATCTGCTCAATACAATTCCTGCAATTAAGGAGGTAAAAACACCCAATAAATACATGGCCATCAGCAAAAATCCTTGATGATTAAATATGCCAAAAATTTTGGTTTGAATGGGAATGATACTTATTAATAAAATATAAACCGGAAGCCGAGCCGAGCAACTGATAAATGGGGTAACCATAATGGTAATCAGGCGGTCGCGCTTGTTTTCGATGGTTCGGGTACTCATAATGGCGGGGATGGCACATGCTGCACCACTTATTAAGGGTAAAACAGAACGCCCATTCATCCCAAATTTTCGCATAATTTTATCCAAAATAAAACTCACTCGGCTCATGTAACCCGAATCTTCTAAAATGGCCAAAAACATAAACAAAATGATGATTTGTGGGATAAACACTATAACCCCCGACAACCCCGCCAATACGCCATTGACAATTAAACTTTCCATAATTCCATTCGGCATTTTGTTGGAACTAAAATTGCCTACCCAATCAAAACCTTGTTCTATCAAATCCATTGGATAAGCCGCTAAGGTAAATACCGACTGAAAGATAATGAAGAGTATAGATAGAAATAGGAGGTAGCCTAAAATAGGATGGGTAACTACGCTATCAATTTTTTTTGAAAACTGCTTACGTCCACTCGATTGTGTTAAACATTTTATTAATAATCCATCAATGGCTTTATACCTTACCATTACCTCGACGCTTCTTTGTTCTTCAAATATTTTTTGATGCGCCTTTCCGCCAACAACATCGGCATTTTTGTAAACAATTTGAAGAGCTTGATAATCGTTGTATTTGCTAAGATCTAAATCGGAAGCTGTAAAAAAACTTTTGAGCGATGGAGGTGTGAAGCATCTGAAATGCGAGGTAAACCCGGTTTCGAATATTAGATTTTTAAGTTGATCAATATTTTGATTGGTTCGTGCCGAAGTTTCCAAAACTTTTACGCCCAATTCTCGTTCCAATCGATCGCAATCTATCGCAATTCCTTTTTTGGCCGCAATATCCGACATGTTTAAAACCAACGACACTGGAAAGCCAAGATCAGAAACTTGTGTAAACAGCAAGAGATTTCGCTTTAGATTTGACGCATCAACAATGATTATAACAGAATCGGGCCTGTCCTTATGCTCAGGATTAAGCAAGGGTTCGCAGGCTATTTGTTCGTCTTTACTTGCCGGATTTATACTATAAATACCCGGCAAATCAAAAAGTCGAATGCTTTTGCCCGACTTATGGGTGAGCTTACTTTTTCGAATTTCAATGGTTGTTCCTGGCAGATTACTGGTTTTTTGTTGCAGCCCGGTAAGTAAATTAAAGAGCGTTGATTTCCCGCAATTGGGATTTCCAACTAAATAAATATTTTGTATGGGTTTAGAGTCCCTCAATCTATTTGCACGTTTATATTTTGAGCATCTTGTTTTCGAAGACTTAACAAATATCCCCCAATATTTATGGCAATAGGATCGCCAAGAGGCGCTACCAATTCAAGGGTAATTTTTTCGCCTGGCAAACAGCCCATTTCATAAAACTTAAGTTTTAGATAGTCCTTCTCAAAGGAAATAATTTCGGCAGATTGCCCTTTTTTTAATTCGGAAAGTTTCAAAAGTAGGGGGCAAAGTTAGGGTTTATTTAGTCGTTTTCTTAGCAGTATGGATTGTAAGCGGATTTGGGATTTTTGATTTTTGATTTTTTGAATGGAGAAGATTTCTGCTATTCGAAATTCAAAAAATTAGCACAAGTTAAATAGTAGAATTAAATAAGGGTTTATTCGACTAAATTTGCCACAAAATCTATACCGTCCCATGACTCTACAAATTGGCCAAGCTGCCCCCGAATTTACATCGTTTGATACTGACAAAAATGAAGTAACCCTTACGAATTTTAAAGGAAAACCCGTTGTTTTGCTATTTTTTCCTTTTGCGTTTACAGGGGTTTGCACTACCGAACTTTGCTCGGTAAGGGATACTTTAGCTTGGTACAACCAACTTAATGTGGAAGTTATAGGTCTATCGGTTGATTCGATTTTTTCGTTAAAGAAATTCAAAGAGGAGCAAGCCTTAAATTTTACCCTCGTTTCCGATTTCAATAAAACAATTTCAAGCGCCTACCAATCTCTATATGATACCTTTGGTGGATGGATGCACGGGGTTTCGAAACGCAGCGCATTTGTTGTGAATGCCGAGGGAAATATTGCTTATGCCGAAGTGCTAGAAAATGCCGGAGAACAACCAGATTTTGTAGCGCTAAAAAAAGTTTTAGAAAACCTTTAAATTTCATACTAAGCCTTCATCAACCTCCGTTGATAAGTAAATTGGTCCCTAAAACTCTTTTGGGATTAAAATTGCCTTAAACTATTTTAATATGCGCTGGGGATTATTGCTGACACTATTCGGTGTTGTTTCATTTTTTGATACCCGAACCCTTAGCGGTTTAGGGAAAGAGTCGTGGGTGTCGGAAACCCTTTCAAAACTAAGCCTCGAAGAGAAAATTGCGCAATTAATGATGGTGGAAGTTCGGCCATCAAAAGGAAAAAATCACCTCGATAAGGTAGATTCTCTGGTGGCAAAATACAAGGTTGGGGGTATCATTTTTTTTAAAACCGACCCTCAAAATCTGTTTCTTTCGGTCCAAAAGTACCAGTCGATGGCCGACGTACCGCTGTTAGTAGGCATTGATGGCGAATGGGGAGTGTCTATGCGAGTGGACAATACGATTCAATACCCATATCAAATAGGATTAGGGGGCATTCAAGACGAGAATTTGATTTATAAAATGGGGAGGGATATTGGCAAACAATGTAAGCGATTGGGCATACATATTAATTTTGCCCCTGTAATTGATGTAAATAATAACCCCGACAACCCGGTTATCAATTTTCGATCGTTTGGCGAAGACCCTATGAATGTGGCTCGTAAAGGATGGAAGTATGCTAAAGGCATGCAAGATGAAGGCATTATTGCGTGTGCCAAACATTTTCCGGGACATGGCGATACCAAAACCGATTCGCATAAAGACCTACCGATAATTAAGCACCATCGCGGCCGATTAGATTCCATAGAATTAAAACCATTTAGATATTTAATCGACAGCGGTGTAATGAGCATTATGACAGCTCATGTGTTTATGCCAGGTATTGATACTACGGCAAATTTGGCTATTTCACTATCGCCATTAGCTATCAATGGTTTATTAAAAAAAGAATTAAATTTTAGAGGCCTTGCCATAACCGATGCCTTAGATATGCAAGGCGTATCGAAAGATTATCAGAGCGGCATCCTCGAATTAAAAGCATTAATGGCTGGCAACGATATATTGCTCTGCCCAGCCGATGTTCCAAGAGCAATCGACACAATCAAAACAGCGGTTTTAGATGGCAGATATAGCATGGAGGCGCTTAATGCTAAGGTAAAAAAAATATTGCAAGCCAAGGCTTTTGTTGGCCTCGATATGATGGCCAATCAATACTATACCAATTTGCTTATGGATTTGAACAATTCGGACGCCTTAAGCCTTTATACCCAACTTGTTGAAAGTGAGATTTGCGTAGCAAAAGATGATTCGTCGTGCATTCCGCTTTTTTTAAAACCCTTTAAAACTATGGCCGTAATTGCCTTAGGTGGGAATGGCCCCACGGGATTCGAACGCAAAATGAAGGAGCTCGGCAACTGCGATATTTTCTCAGTCGATAAATTATTCGGGATTGCATATTGCTCAAATATGGTTAGTAAATTAGAAAAATACGACCATGTTATCGTAGCCTTGCATCAGATTAATAAATATCCAAAAGACAATTATGGCATAACCTCAGATTTGTGCAGTTTGGTGAGCCAACTCAAGGAAAAAACCAACATAAGCATGGTGTGTTTTGGCAATCCATATTCGATGCGAAATTTTCCAGGTATTAAATCTACCGTTTACGCATTTGGCGATGAGGAACCCTATTATAAAGCAGCGGCAAATACCTTATGGGGTATGAAAAACACCAATGCCAAGTTGAGCGTTTCGGTGGGCAACGAATATTCTGTATCCGACGGAATATCACTTCCCAAAAGTGATGTTTTGCAACCCTATGTTGGAGGCAAGGTGAATGCTAAATTAAGTACCAAACTCAATCGGATTAACGATATAGTGAAAAATGCCATAAGCGCCAAGGCCACACCGGGATGTCAAGTACTCGTGGCGCAGCATGGAAAAGTAATTTATAATGAGTCGTTTGGATACCATACCTATGATAAAAAAGTAAAGGTTGAAAATTCTAATCTCTACGACTTGGCATCCATCACCAAACTGGCAACCACCACTTTGGCCGTAATGAAATTGGTTGAAAATGATAAAATAAAATTGGATGATACTCTATCCATGTATTTGCCCGAACTCAGAGGAAGCACTAAAGAAAATATAACCTTAAGAGAAATACTGGTTCACGAAGCGGGCCTTAAAGATTTTATTCCGTTTTATAAAAGCTTTGCATCGGATGAAAAATTGCGAGATAGTGCATTGTCGAATGTGCGAACAGACGTGTTTAGTAATGAAATAGGCGAGGGGCTTTTTGTAAATAAGGATTATCAAAAACGGATACTTCGAGAGATTGCCGAATCGCCTATGGGCCAAAAAGGGACTTATGTATATAGCGATTTGGGAATGATTATGCTTCGATTTATGATAGAAAGGGTTACCCATAAAGAATTTTCTGTTTATATGGATGAAAATTTTTATAAGCCTATGGGTTTAAAGAACCTCACGTTTAATCCTCGCAAAAAAGTAGAGAAAAACCAAATTGTGCCTAGCGAGAAGGACCCCGATTTTAGAAAAGGTGTACTGCAAGGTTTTGTACATGATCCTTCGGCGGCCTTATTAGGGGGAGTTAGCGGTCATGCCGGATTATTTGGCAACGCATTTGAACTGGCCGAAATTGGGCAAATGCTCATGAATTATGGATTTTATAATGGGAAACGAATCCTTAATCAAAGCACCATATTAGAATTCACCAAACGCCAAAACGCTCACAGCAGAAGAGGCTTGGGTTTTGACAAGCCAGATAATACCGCAGGAAAAACGAGCCCAGCTTCAAAATTAGCTTCAAACTTAGGGTATGGCCATACCGGGTTTACTGGAACTTGTATTTGGATGGACCCTCAAAATGGATTGGTTTATGTATTTCTCTCTAATCGTATTCATCCCAGTGCCGATAATAGAACCTTAATTACCAAAAACGTCAGAACCGAAATAATGGATGTTATTTATGAGGCATTAAAAAATGAATAGGTATTTGCGAGAGGCTAAAAAATATTTCCTCCCCAAATAAAATTAGAGTACCCACTTGGAGCTATATTCTTTCCAATCAATAAATTGGTTTCCAATTCTAGAGGCTTGGCTCTTCGTTCCAATGTTTTCAGATCAAAATCACTGGGAGTTTCTTTTACCTCTATAGCAGTTTTTTTATTTAATATAAAATCAATTTCTGTACCCGAGCTCTTCTCATAAAAATTCACTTCACCTAAATTACTTAGCTGGTTTGCTATTGCGTTTTCAAAAATAGCGCCGCTTGATGTTTGACCGCATATTTGCAATAATCCGTTGTCGGAAAAATAAATTTTAGGTTGTTTGGTTATTTCTTTGTCTTTTCCTTTCGTAAAAGGCTTAATTGTTTTTATTAAATACGTGTATTCAAGAAGTAAAATGTAGTCCTTAACCTTCATTCTATTTATACCCAAGAGGCTGGCAATTTTTGTAAAATCCATTTTGCTGCCTACTCTATTGGCAAGCAAAAGTATTAATTTGTAAAGTATATCCGACGAACTTACATCGCCCAATAATTTTACATCCAACTCAATGTGTGAGTTTAAAACATCCTTTAAATAATCAACCTTATATTCTGCCTTTGGAGCAAGTACCACTTCTGGAAATCCTCCATACGCTAAATATTCCTCATACCATTTTTTGTATAAATCGTAATACATGGGTAAAAAGGGTTTCATTTTTTCTTTTTGCAAAGGCTTAGTATCTATTTCTTTAAATTGCAAAAACTCCTCAAAGTCTAATGGGTTGAGTTCAAATATTCGTTTTCGTCCAGCCAAACTTTCTGAAAAATGATTTTTAATATAAAATGAACTGGAACCCGTAACTATAAATTTTGTTCCATACTCGTCATACAAGGCTTTAATAACACTGCTGCTGTTTTTGGCCATTTGTATTTCATCCATAGCAATAATACCCGGCTGTGAAAAATCAAAACCAAGTATTTCTATGGCCCTTTCTATATCCTTATATGAATTTTGTAAAAAAATATTTTGATTTTCCAATCTTTCCAAATCAAGATAAATTTTGTTTTCAATACTAGATACATTCAGTAGGTGTTTTAAGGCCGTAGATTTCCCAACACGACGCAAACCAGTAATTACAGTTACCTGTTTTTGGCTCAAGTGATTTTCTAGAATTGGATAAATTTTTCGTGTAAACATCGCTGCTAATTATCTATTGTAATAGCAAATATATGTATAATTCGCAAAAATTATTAGCTATTATCGGATATTATGCAAAATATTTTTGCATAATATCCGATAATTTGATTTTTAAGAATCATTTAGTATCTTCAATAATCGAGCTTAACTATAATAAATAGTGGAAAGTTGGTGAAAAAATTAGCCAATTAGCGAAATTAAGAATTGACTAATTCAATCCTATACACTATTGTTTTTATAAATATGAGAAGGGTTTTTTAGAAAAGTGGTTAAAGTACTATGTGCGTTGATTTTTTTATAAACCACAATCCCACAAAAGTAAGCGCGCCATTTACAGGTAAGTTTAAGAACCCTAGCTGAAATCCACCGGTATGAATTGGCAGATACAGATCTATGAAATAGGTTAGGATTGGTGCTATCAAACAAACGGCAATTACTCCCTTTTCTCGGATATTAATTTTAGTAAAAATACCAAAAGCAAACATACCCAACAATGGGCCATATGTATATCCTGCCACAGTAAGAATGGTAGTGATAATGGCACCGTTATTCAGTTTTTGAATCAATAAGATGCTTATTAAAATAGCGATGGCAAATAAGATATGAATGCCATGCCTTCGGTTTTTATTCGATTTTGATTCAACTTCTTCAGGATTTACCTTTAAAAAATCGATGCAAAAACTGGTGGTTAAGGTGGTAAGAACCGAATCGGCACTCGAAAACGTAGCTGCAGTGAGTCCTACAATAAAAATTAATCCCGCGATGGCGCCTAAATGATTAAAGGCCATCATTGGAAACATGCCATCTGTGGCCACTTTGCCATCGGGTTTCAGCGGCAAATCAATTCCTTGTTGGCTCGCCAAAACATAGAGCAGAACGCCTAAACTTAAAAAAAAGAAATTAATAACAATAAGCGTGCTATTGTACGACAATATGTTTTTTCGTGCTTCCTTTATGTTTTTGCAACTCAGATTTTTTTGCATCATATTTTGGTCCATTCCTGTCATGGTTACCGCAATAAAAATGCCTCCCAGAATCATCTTAAAAAAATTGTTTTTAGGCAACCAATCCCAAACGAATACCTGGTTGAAGTTATTTTCTTCGATAATAGTCCATGCAGTATTCCAGTTTATATAGGCGTATAAGTTAAAAAGGGTTAAGCCTAAGGCTGTTAACAAAAACACCGATTGCAAGGCATCGGTCCAAACCAGAGACTTGATTCCGCCTCTATATGTATAAATTAGAATAAGGCTAATAATAATTAGGACAGATATAGGAAACGGTATGCCGAAGGGTTGAAATAAATAAGTTTGCAAAACGCCTGCAGCCAAATATAAACGTGCAGCTGCACCCAAGGTGCGACTGAGTAAAAAATAAAAAGAACCGGTTTTTTGGGTTATAGTCCCAAACCTTTGTCCAAGATAGCTATAAATGGAGGTGAGATTAAGCCTGTAATACAGGGGCAAAAGAATATAGGCGGTAATAAAATTGCCTATAACGTACCCAAACACCACTTGCATATAGCTAAATTTTTCGCCAAATACATTTCCTGGAACCGAAATAAAGGTTACTCCGCTGAGGCTATCGCTAATCATGCCTAAGGCAACCAACCACCATATTGATTTTTTGTTGCCTATAAAATAATCTTTTGAATCAGCATTTTTCGAGGTCATCCAAGATATAGCTACCAACATTAAAAAATAAAGACCTATAATAAGTAGAATTATTTCTGGATTCATGGCTGCGAACATACAAAGGATTTGAAGATTTGGGGATTTGAAAATTTGAAAATTTCTCAACATCCTAACATCTTAATTTTATTACATCTTAAATTCGTAGTTTTAAATTTTTAAAATAAATCATGATAATACCCATTCTATTAGCAGTCATAATTGCACTTTTAGTATTAAATATTTGGCTGACGATTACACGAAAAGTACAAGATAATTCAGAAGATCTGAATACCAAGTTAATTAAGATGGATTCTGATTTAACAAAAATAGATCCCTTAATTAGGAGTGAATTTGGACAAAATAGGATAGAAAATCAAAAATCGTTTAAAGAAAACAGAGAGGAATTAAATAACTCATTTAAGACACTCGGTGATACTCTAACAAATACCATCACAGGTCTTTCAACCGCTCAAAAAAATCAATTCGATACATTTTCAAATCAATTAACAGAATTGCTTAAATCCTTTGAAGAAAAAACAAGTGATTTAAAAGTTCAATTAAACCAATCAGCCAAAGAAAACAGAACAGAGCAAACAAGTTCCCTTAAATCATTTGAAGATAAATTTACCCAGAACGTTAAAGATTTTAATGACCTACAAAGGCAGAAATTTAGTGATCTTTCACTTAAACAGGAGCAAATCAAACAGGATACCGAGGCTAAATTGAAAGAAATCAGATTAACTGTTGAAGAAAAACTTCAAAATTTACAAGTTGAAAATGGCAAGAAATTAGATGAAATGAAAAATGTTGTGGATGAAAAATTACAAGAATCTGTTGAAAAAAGATTTAATGAATCCTTTAAATTAATCAGCGAAAGGCTAGACTTAGTTCATCAGGGTTTAGGCGAAATGCAAACATTGGCATCGGGTGTTGGCGATTTGAAGAAAGTACTAACAAATGTAAAAACGAGAGGAAATCTGGGTGAAATTCAGCTTGGTGCGATACTCGAACAAATATTATCACGCGAACAATATGAGCAAAATGCAATTGTAAAAGAAGGCACACAAGAAAGAGTAGAATATGCCATTAAACTTCCAGGGAAAAATGCCGATAATAAACCATTGCTTTTGTCAATAGATTCAAAATTTCCGAGCGAAGATTACCAACGCCTGATGGACGCCTATGAAAATATTACGAATATGAATCCTAAAGAAGTAGAAACTATTTCTAAGCAATTTGAAAATTCTGTTAAGAAAAATGCAAAGGATATTAAAGAAAAATACATAAATCCGCCTACCACAACAGATTTTGCAATTATGTTTGTTCCAACCGAGGGCTTATATGCTGAAATATTAAGGCGTGCGGGTTTATTTGAAATATTACAAAGAGACTTTAAGGTTACCGTGGTGGGTCCCACCAATCTTGTGGCATTTTTAAGCAGTTTGCAAATGGGATTCAATACACTTGCAATCGAAAAACGATCGAGTGAGGTATGGGAAGTTTTGGGTGCAGTTAAAACACAATTTGGAAGTTTCGGAGACATTCTAGCTAAAACAAAGAAAAAACTTCAGGAAGCCACCAATGTTATTGATAAAGCCGGTTTACGATCACGAGCCATCGAAAGGCATTTGAGAACAGTTCATGAACTCCCAAAAGAACAAACAATTGCTTTACTTGGAGAGGCCATAGACTATGAATCAGATTTATCAAATACCACAACGGATGAGGATGATCTGGTGGATGAGGTAGAATAATTTTTTATACTGAAATTTCGTTTTGGAGAGTATTATTGTACCAATGCTATTACATCTTAAATTAATTGGCCTTTTGTTGTTATTTCCGGTTCTTTCATTTGCTCAGCAAAAGGAAAAATTTACGATTTCAGGTATTGTACAAGAAAAAGGAAGCGGTGAGTTGTTGCCTGGGGTAAGTATTTATTTACCACAGCTCAAAAAAGGCACAACTACCAACAGTTATGGATTTTATTCCATCACACTGCCACGCGATACTATTACTATAATATTTAGCTATATAGGATATGCCAAGCAAACTAAAGAAATCCTTTTAAATCGCAATTATAATTTTGATGTAGAGCTAGTTCATGCTAATGATTTAAAAGAAGTGGTTGTAAGAGGGCAATCCAATACCATTGCCGATAAGCCTCAAATGAGCACCATCGATATTCCAATCAAACAAATCAAAGATATACCGGCACTTTTAGGCGAGAAAGACGTTTTTAAGGTTATTCAATTGCTGCCAGGCGTTCAAAAAGGCACCGAAGGTCAAAGCGGGCTATATGTAAGAGGCGGCGGCCCCGATCAAAATTTAATTATTTTGGACGATGCCCCCGTTTATAATGCCCAGCATTTGTTCGGTTTTTTTTCGGTATTTAATGGCGATGCGCTAAAAAGCGTTGAGCTTACCAAGGGAGGGTTTCCGGCACGTTATGGCGGCCGACTAAGCAGTGTCATTGATATGCAAATGAAAGATGGCAACAAGCAAAAATATACAGGCGAATTTGGCATTGGAGCCATTGCATCGAGAGGGGTTTTTGAAGGACCAATAAAAAAAGGTAAATCATCTTTTTTGATTTCAGCAAGGCGAACCTATTTCGATATTCTTACCCAACCCTTCATCTTTGCGGCTTCGAATGGCACTACCCGCACGGGATATTATTTTTATGATTTTAATGCTAAATGTAACTTTGAGCTTTCGAAAAAAGATAGGCTTTTTATAAGTGGATATTTTGGAAAGGACAAGCTCTATCTCAAATTCAGCGATGAATTTAGCAATGGGAATGGCGGACTGGATAAAACAAGCGAAAATATTGATTTTCACTGGGGCAATGGCACGGGGACCGTGCGATGGACGCATTTAATAAACCCTAAGCTTTTTTTGAATACTTCTGCAATTTACTCGCAATACCAGTTTGGCATTGGGGTAGAAAGCAAGTACAATGCCGAAAGTTTTAAGCTTAGCTACTTTAGTGGTATTTACGATCTTACCCTAAAATCAACCCTTGATTATATTCCGAATCCTAACCATACGGTAAAAACAGGGGCTTTAATAACGCGTCATTTATTTACTCCAAGCGCTTTTGCCATCAAAAGCTCAGAATTTCCAATTGACAATATCGATAAAAAGAAAAATATTGAAGCGATAGAGGGGGGATTGTTTGTAGAAGATATTTGGAAGCTTACAAATAAAATAAATCTAAATCCTGGCTTGCGATTTACATCGTTCACCCTTGTTGAAGGGGGCAAAACATACCTCAACGCCGAACCTCGGTTTTCGGGTAATTATATAATTATTCCCAGATTATCGGCTAAAATTTCATGGGCCACCATGAATCAATACATTCATTTACTGAGCAATACTGGCGTTGGGTTGCCAACCGATTTATGGGTACCCGCCACCGAAAAAATAATTCCACAACGCAGCCACCAAATTGCCGCAGGATTGGCAAAGGATTTCTACGATCAAGGGTTCAGTTTGTCGCTCGAAGGGTATTACAAAGCCCTTCAAAATATTATTACCTATAAAGATGGCGCTACCTTTATTCAGGTAGCCGATCAATTAAATGGGGGCAATGCCGAAGAAGTAGATTGGCAAAATAATATAACACGTGGCCAAGGAAAAAGTTATGGCATCGAAGTTTTTGCTCAAAAAAAGGAGGGCAAATTTACAGGATGGGTTGGCTATACCTTAAGTTGGACCAAAGTACAATTTGCAGAAGTAAATTTTGGAAAAGAATACTTTCCTCGTCACGATCGAAGGCATGATATTTCGGTTGTAGGCATATATGAAATAAAGGAAAATATGGTTATTTCGGCAACATGGGTTTATGGCACCGGCAATGCCATCACTTTGCCTCAATCCGAATTTGTAGGCGGATCGCATATACCTGGCCAAAGTGGGGTTGGGTCATTGGCCAATTCTATGTTTAATGGCCTTTTGATAACCGAATACGGTGGAAAAAACGCCTCGCGAATGGCACCGTACCACCGAGCCGACATTGGGTTTCAGATGAGTAAACCTAAAAAAAGAGGAACCCGTATGTGGGAATTGAGTTGTTATAATGTATACAATAGAGCCAATCCTTTCTTTTATTATGTAGGCACTAAAGGCTATAAAGGTATTTTGGGCGGCAATTTTTCGAGCAATAATGAGGAGCGTGAGCTTAAACAAGTAAGCTTATTCCGAATAATTCCTACACTCACCTATTCATATAAATTTAAATAAAATGAATTTTAAGATAAAAAACGTTTTAGCTGTAATGTTTGGAATGCTAATGCTTTCGGGCTGCGAAGATGTGGCAACGAACGTGAAAATGCCAGCGGCCGAAAAAAAGATAGTGGTACAATGCTTTATTTCGGCTGACGATGAGCAAATAAATGCGATGGTAACCTGGAGCAAACCAGTTTTGGGAACCACTGTAAATGCTGAACCAGATGTAATAATGGATGCTAAAGTTGAAATTGAGGGTGGAGGAAATAAAGCAACACTTATCTGGGATGCCAGTTCAAAACTATACCAATTGGATTCTTCATTCTTTAAAATAGAGGCTGGTAAAACCTATAATTTATCGGTAACACTGCCAATTGGCAAAAATGTTTCGGCCACGTGTACCGTGCCTAGTTCCAAAAACACGAGCTTGTCTCTATCACGTAGGGATACAGTGCCTAATGATTTTGGAGGTTTTGAAATTACTTTAACCTTCAATTATATGGACCATGATGGTTTAAATACTAATTTTTATAGACTCGAGGGGCACGCCATTTATTCCAATCCATGGGATGATCCTTATGTAAATGGGGAATTTAAAAAAGACACAGAATTGAAATCGTCAAATACTTATAAAGTGATGTATTACGATGATAGTTTTGATAAACCCGAAAAAGTAAAGGCTTGGATAATTAATTGCGATTTGAATTATTTCGAATACCACAAAACCTTGCAAGGGGCACAGAACAATATGGGCCTTTTTAGCGAACCCAGCATAGTATATTCGAATATAAAGGGAGGATTAGGATGCTTTGGTGCGTATAGCTCGTTTGAAACTGAAGTGGCCCTTTAAGGTATTAATTAGGGGGTTACAATTTTTCGTAAAATGCAACATCCTATTTTCGTAAAATATTCTTCAAATTGTTATTTTTCACAAAGTTCTTTCAACATGTCGAGTGCTTTTGGGTAGGTCTCGTTCATATAATCTACAAAATCTTCTGAGGTGTCCAAGTCAACAGTAATGGTTGTAGTTCCATTGTTTTCTTCGAAGCTATAATTTTCAAATCCATTGGCCCATTTTTCCACTTCTGATCCTTCTGTAATTTCCTTGCCAGCTTTTAAAAGACCATAATGTTGAATCGAAACAAATCGGTTGGGAATGTTTTCAACTATCTTGGAAACCATACCTCCCTTTTTTCCATTCTCATCTACTCCAATAAATAGAATTTTATTTCCCTTGTCCCAACTTCCTTCATAGGTCGATGTCGGGTTAAACAAAGAAGTCCATTGCTCATAAGTTGATTTACTGTCGATGCCAAGCATAAAATCATAAATCTTGGCCAAAGATGCATTGATGCTAACTTCGAATTGTAACTTTTTCATACTATTAATATTTATTTAAATTATCCCAATAGCTATCGCTATCGAGTTGTTAATTTTCATCATAATAAGCAGTTGTTTAACAAAAGCTATAACTGCAGATTATTGTCTTTAGAAAAAACAATGCCTTCTTGCCTTAGTTTTTAATGAACTTACTGGCCGAGTAAGTATTCGGTCCATTTACAAGCACCAAATATATACCTTTGGCTAGGTGGCTGATATCAAGTTCGGTTATAGGGTCGGTTAATAGGGTGCTGAGCAGTTCTTGCCCGTCGATTGAAAAAATTGAAACTTTTTGATTTTGCAAAGTTTTTGATTTCTCAATTTTTAATTTGTTATGGGCAGGATTTGGGTATAATTTTATCAGACCTTTGGATACTATGGTTTTAACTTTAAGTCCTGGGGTGTACATTTCCACTATTTCTGAAGGATTAAAGGCACATGCGTAAATTTTTACATCATCAATAGCGCCTTTTAAAAATCCAATTCCTTTGCGGCTTGTTCCTAGCCTAGCTTTAGTATCGCCATCTATCGAATGGTTGAAATTGGTATTGGCAAACGAGTCTAACAATTGGCCGTTTAAATAATATTTAACCCAGGTGCCATCCACCATAATCACATACTGATACCACGTGTTTTTTTTGGCACTGGCATATATCTTACCATTGTTTCCAACGGTGCTGTTAATGTTATTGGTGCCTGTATTACTCACACTAATGCCGGTAAATCCATATTTATTGGTGGCAAAATCGGATGAGAATACCAAGCTATAGGCTCCATCGCCGGGAAATGAATCTACTTTAAACCAACAGCTAATAGTGCGCACGGCAAAGTCGGCATCGGTACCCAGCCTTACATAATCAGAAATACCATTAAAATAAAGCGCTTGATTTTTATTGCCAAATCTATCGGTGGTGGGCGTGGTACCATAAAGGGTTCCATTAAAGCCATTTCCACTGCTATCGGCCGCATGGCCATCCAATTTATAATGTGCTACAAGGCATGAGCTCGACGGTTTGAAAGTATAAATAGAATCGATTTGTACTTGGCTTAAGGCCCTATCGAATATTTTACATTCGTCGATGGCTCCTTTTATAAACCCTACACCTTTGCGACTGGTTCCAAGCCTGGCTTTGGTATCGCCATCGCCCGAATGGGTAAAACTGTTGTTAACAAACGAATCGATAAGCCTGCCATTAACATAATATTTCACCCAATTCAAATCAACCGAAATTACATAGTGGTACCATTTGTTTTGAAAAGCATTGGAGTAAACTTTTCCATTGCTGCCCACCGTGCTGTTTATGTTATTGCTGCCGTTGTTTGACAAACTTATGGCCGTGAACCCATATTTGTTGGAAGCAAAATCGGATGAAAAAACCATGCTATAAGCACCCGAGCCCGGAAAAGTATCGGCTTTGAACCAAACACTTATGGTGCGTTGCTCAAAATCGGCGCTGGTTCCTAAGCGAACATAATCCGAAATGCCATTGAACTTTAGGGCTTGATCGGGCCGGTTAAATCGATCGGTAGTGGGCATAGTTCCAAACAATGTGCCATGCAAGCCACTAGTGCTTTGGTCGAGGGCGTTGCCATCTAAGGTATAATTGGCTACCAAACCGTTGGTTTGACTATAGGCCAATACCGAAACTATCAAACTTAGAGCCAATGTAAAGGAGCGAGTGAAAACTATTTTTTTTATAAGAATCATCATAATGTATAAATTAAATGCCTATAAATAATGCACATTGGCTATTTGTAGAGTTCCAAATTTAATCAAAAAACTTATACTTGCATTTTAATTTTAGCATGCACTCCATTTTATATTTTTATCCAAATATGGCCACATTTGTGCGAAAGGATATAAAAATATTGGAAGCGCATTATAAGGTTCTTCCCTTTCATTTTTCGCAAACAAGCCCATTAAAAACGGTTTGGGGTTTTATAAAACAAGGCTTGTTTTTGATGGCAAATTTCAACACCAAGATATACGTCATTCAGTTTGGTGGCTACCATTCGCTTTTGCCGTGTTTATTTGGTTTGCTTTTTAATAAAAAAACAATTCTAATTCTTGCCGGGACCGATTGTGCATGTTTTCCTGAAATTAATTACGGCAATTATCGAAAAAAAATTCTTGGATATTTTACCGCCAAATCCATTGAATGGGCACAAATAGTGGTGCCAGTTCACGCAGCCTTGCTCGATTATTCATACACTTATTTTAATGCCACCTACAAGCGACAAGGGTTTAAAAATTTTGTGGGACGATTAAGGGGTTCGATACACGTAGCCGAATACGGATTCGAAACAAACCTAAACCCTAACGAATCGGAACGAAAAATCGGGTTTGTAACAATCGCAGGGTTCAACCGCGAAAATATTTTCACCTTAAAAGGCTTAGATCTGATTTGTAAAATAGCAACGCATTATCCTTCACTGCCGTTTATTATCATAGGAGCCAGTGGAAGATTTATTAATTATGCCGTGCCGGCCAATGTTAAAATAATGCCTTTTTTAAGCGAGGCCGAAAAGTTGAGTATCTTAAATACTTATACCTTTTATTTTCAATTGTCGCTCAGTGAGGGATTTCCAAATGCGCTATGTGAAGCCATGCAGCAAGGCATGATTCCTATAGTTTCGAACGTTTCGAGTATGCCAGATATAGTAAAAAATTCAGGATTTGTATTGAAACATAAGGATGAACTTGAGCTTAAAAATTTAATTGATTCGATTTTGGACCTTGATTTGGTAGAATGGTCGAAAAAAAATGTGCAACATATTGCAGAACATTACACACCCGAAAGGCGCGAAAAACGGCTTTTGGAAATCATAAAATTATAGAGCCTCGTACAAAAATTTTAAGCCTTGGCTTAAGCTGGTTTTTGGCTGCCAATTTAAGCAGTGTTTTGCTTTTCGAATATCGGCCACCACATCCATTATTTCGTTTTTTCGATAAAGCTCTAATGAATTAATAGGTTTCTGGTGTCCGGCAATTTGAGATAATTCAGCAATAATATTTTCAGTAGAAACCGATACACCCGATCCAATATTTATGATTTCGAATACAAGTTGGGTCTTTAAGGAAAGAAAAATGGCTTCGCAAAAGTCGTCGATATACACATAATCGCGTTTTGTTAGAAGGTTGTGAACCGATATTTCATCGGAGGATGAATCTTTTAATTGGCGGGCAATTTTTGGCAGAAGAAAATAAGGGTCTTGCCCGGGCCCGTAAATATTAAAAGGGCGGAGTATGGTGCAATTTAATTTATAATTATCCGAATAGAATTTACACAAGGTTTCGGCCGAAAATTTGCCATACGAATAGGGGCTTGTTAGTTCAACGGGCTCCAATTCGTCGATGGGCAAATTTTTTGTATTGCCATAAAGATAAGAACTTATAAAAACCAAATCGGCGTTTTGGGCTTTACAAAACTCTAAAGCGTCGAGTGTCAATTCGGGGTTTTCAATTAAATACGGATGCGGCTGCTCCCAGCTTTCTATTATTTTGGAATTACCAGCCAAGTGCACCACCTTATCAATCTGTAATTGATGGCCAAATTGAAGTTGAAAATTTTCGATGTTGAGCTGGCCATAGGAGCGCAACCATCCATAATGCTTAAACTCAGGAAAGACGTTGGATAAATATTCTGTAAGTTTTTTACCAATAAACCCGTTGCTTCCTGTGATTAAAATGGTCATTTCATGAATTTATTTTGATCCGACTCAAAGGTGTCGATGGCCAATTGATAATCGGCAGGACGGCCAATATCTAACCAAATACCGGTATGGGGAATGACATTGACAGGTTGATTTTCATCTAATAATTTATACATAAGATGATCGAACCCAAAAAATGTATGAGAAGGAATATAGTCGAGAACTTTTTTATTAAGGGCATAAATTCCCATGCTCACTTGAAATGTGTGCTCGGGTTTTTCTTTAAATTCGGTTAGTTGGCTTTCTGAATTAACATTTAGGACCCCGTATTCGCTTTTATCGGTTCGTATGAACGACGAAATAGAAAATAAGCGTTTTTCTTTGAGGTGATTTTCCATAAAGGCCTCAAAGTCAAGGTCGGTTAAAACATCTCCATTCATTACCAAAAAATCGTCGGGTAAATCTTTAATTAATTTTAAGGGCCCCATAGTACTTAAAGGCATATCTTCGATGGAATAATCAATACTTAGCCCCCATTTTTTGCCATCTTGAAAATAGGCCATAATGATTTCGGCCAAATGATTAACCGCAATGGTAATATGTGTAAAACCTGCAGATTTAAGCTGATTGAGTAATATTTCCATAATGGGTAATGAACCCACTGGAACAAGAGGTTTGGGCAATACAATGGTATAAGGTTTTAAACGTGTACCTTGCCCTCCAGCTAATATTACCGCTCGTTTTCCCATCTTTAATCTACCGATAGTAATTCGGTATCAAAAATCAGATTTGAACTTGGAGGAATGGCTCCGGGATATCCGGCTTCTCCATAAGCCAATTGAAAAGGAATCAATAACTTATATTTCGACCCAACTCGCATTAATGCTATTCCCTCGTCCCAACCTTGAATAACCTTTCCTCTTCCTAATTGAAAGCTTAGGGGTTGGCCAGGCTGCGATTGGTCGAATACTTGGCCATCCATAAAGGCACCTCGGTAGGCTACCGAAACCGTTTTATCTGCCAAGGCTTTTGCTCCTGTGCCTTCACGCTCAATTACATAATATAATCCGCAGCCGTGTTTTTTGGCAGTGGGATAATTTTTGATTACCCACTCTTCAAAAATTTTACCTGCATTGGCTTTTTCAAAGGCTACTTTTTGCTGTGCAGCTTCCTTAAGTCGGTCGAATTGTGCTTGGTCGGCTATAAATTGTTCGGCTTCGCGACCTTTGCGAATAATTTTAACACTCAACATCACATCATTGGTACGCGTAGAATCTACCCAATTTTGGCCTTCTACAACTCTGCCAAAAATGGCATGTTTGCCGTCGAGCCATGGTGTAGGAACTATGGTAATAAAAAACTGACTGCCATTGGTTGCTGGTCCCGAATTGGCCATGGATAAATATCCTGGAGTGGCATGTTTTAATCCCGGTGCAAACTCATCGGCAAATGAATAACCTGGTCCGCCCGTTCCGTTGCCTTGAGGATCGCCGGTTTGTACCATAAAATCTTGTCCGTCGCCATTCAATTTGCTAATCACTCTATGAAATTTTATACCGTCGTAAAAGGGTTGGCCGGCAGCCTTGGCTGTATTGGCAATTTTTCCTTCGGCTAAGCCCACAAAGTTGCATGTGGTCATGGGCGCTTCTTTATAAAATAATTTTATTAAAATGGGGCCGCGATTTGTGGTGATTTTGGCATATACGCCATCTTCTGTTTGTGCTGATAGTTCCAATGTAAAGGCTATTATAAGTAAAGCCGCAAAAATAGGTTTTAAAATTCTCATCTGGGTATTTAAAGGGTCGTTTTTAGTTTACAATTTGTGTTCCAAAATTAATGGAAATTTATGAATCCTTGAACTTACTTGATTTTTGGTGTTACAAAACAGGCAATGCCCAAAGGCGTATTTCTGTGAATTTAACAAAGCCGCCAATGATTTTGCAACTGCAAATCGGCTGTAAATACTGGGGTCGAACAGGCTTGTTTGGACGCTATTGGTTTCCCAATTTTTAAAAGCATCCTCCATAAATTGGGTTATTTCCGTTTGGCCGTCGGGAGCGTTAAACGACGAATTATTCGCTTGTTTTATCAAGGAAGCAGCGTCGCTCTTTGTATCGCCAATGCCTAATATTGGAATTCCGCATGCCAAATATTCCATGGTTTTGGTGCTTACAATTAATTGTGTTTGGCCAACCATTGGAGGGCATAGCAATAATAGGTCGCTGCTGTTCATGAGCTCAAGTGCCAATTTTCGAGGTAAAAATTCCTCATGGCTCAACTCCACTTGAGGCAAATCGGTTCTGGCTTTATCGAGATGCAACGGGTGAATCAAACCGGCTAAATGAATCTTAATTTTAGACAAATTGATGCTTGAATTTTTTAAGGCATCAATAAACACATCAAATCGTTGCGATTGGCCTAATAGGCCTACATGAGAAATGCTAAATTTTTCATTTTTTGATTTTTTTGTTTCCAGGTTTTCAAACATTTCGTGATCAAATCCATTATAAAGTACATGAAGGTTTTGTGGAGTCTTCATTTTTACACGAATTAAATTAGCCATGCTTGGCCCAACGGTAGTAACCAATGTGGCGGTATTAAGTACCCTACTTTCCAAGCGACGATCGAGTTGTTTGATAAAATTAAACCGAAAGCTGTTTTGTAAAAAATAAATTTCAGTCCAGGGGTCACGCATATCGGCCAACCATTTGATGTCAAATTTTTTGGATAGGGATAGCCCAGCCAGGTGAGTTGAATGTGGTGGACCGGTGGTAACCAGCCACTCGTATTTTTTTGATTTTAATTCGTTGGCCGCCGCTTTTTTGGCAAAAGGCATCCATCCTAATCGCGCATCGGGCACAAAAATATTGGCCCTAATAAAGGCCATGATTTTGGTAAAAACACTGCCACTTGTTTCGCCAAGATTACCGTAAGGTATAGCCTCGTTGCTTTTGCCCGATTTTAAATAAGAATATAATTTTAAAGGTTCGCAGGTTGAAGTGTAAATACAATCAATACCGTTTACCATTTCCAATTGTGTAGTATCAAGCAAAGGATAGGATGCTTTATTGGGATGAACGGTAATTATGGTGGGATTCCATCCTAAGCGTTTAAGATAAATTGCAAAATACATCCATCGCTGCACGCCACCACCACCACTTGGAGGCCAATAATAGGTCAGAATTAATATTCGTTTTTTACTCATGCTGTATTTATGCGTTCACTCTGTTTTTTTGATGCTTACTATTAAAATAGAATTATGGGTTTTTGAAACTTAGTGGTATCGACAAAATTAACATGGTTTTATGAAACTTGAGGCTATTGCTTAATTATAATATAGTGTATTGAATTCCATTGGTTGATTACATAGCACAGAAAAAAGGCAATACTAAATCTATACCCAATGATTTCATTGCCAATGGAGGGCAGCATTTTTGAACAATTGTTTATAACATTTTAATAATAAAATATACGAAACCCTAAACTTTGCGTTCTATATAATTAAAATCAAAAATTCGTATGTTGTTATCCATTTTATTACAAGTTAGCCCCGTAGCTGCTGATTCTACAAGTGCTGCTGTTGCTACAGCTCCGGTTGAAGGCATTAATATTTTATCCATGCTAATCAAAGGGGGACCCATTATGATTCCCATTGCGTTATGTAGCATTATTGCTGTGTTTATTATGGTAGAACGTTACTTTAATATCAAAAAGAAATTTAAGCTTAATTCAAATTTTATGTCCAGCATTAAGGATAATGTGGTAAATGGCAATATTGCAGCAGCCTTAAATTTATGCCGAACCAATCCTACTCCGGTGGCACGTATGGTTGAAAAAGGTCTTATCAGAATAGGCAAGCCATTAAAAGATATTGAGGCCAGTATGGAAAACGTTGGTAACTTAGAAATTTCGAAAGCCGAGAAAAATTTGGGCGTTTTGGGAATCATTGCCGGCGTAGCTCCAATGCTTGGTTTTATTGGAACAATTATGGGTGTAATTACCATTTTTCATTCCATAGCTGCTACCGATAATTTTAGTATTTCGATTGTTGCAGGAGGTTTGTATCAAAAAATGATTACGAGTTTAGCTGGTTTGGTGGTAGGGGTTTTTGCCTATTCGGGATACCATATGTTGATGATGATGGTGGATAGATTGACTTTCAGAATTGAGGCCGCTGTTATTGAGTTTGTTGATATTTTGCAGGAACCAACCCGCTAATATTTAGTAAATCATGCGATTAAGACACAAACGACGCTTTCACGCCGAAGTAGGTACAGGAGCCTTAAACGACATCATGTTTTTTTTGATGCTCTTTTTTCTAATTATTTCTACCTTGGCTAATCCAAGCATAATAAAAATATTTTTGCCTAAAACCGCTGTAAGCGAAAGGGTAAGTAAACCTCCAATTATTTTAGTGCTAACCGCCGATAAACATTATTTTATCAATAATGCCGAGGTGGCTTTCGACGACATAGAAGGTATGTTAATTCAAAAATCGGCAGGAATGGACGAACCTACCATCATACTACGAGCCGATGCAGCTCTAAGCGTTCAAGACCTTGTAGATGTAATGACCATTGGTGTAAAAAATCATATAAAAATGGTGATTGCAACCCAAAAACAGTAGGAGGATTTAAGGCCTTTACCCATGTTAAAGCTTAACTTTAACCCATTTCCAGGTTTGGCAACTGCGCGCCTACATTTAGTAGAAATAAAGACAATCGACGCCATTGATATATTAAAATTTAGGTCTAATAAGGAGGCCATGAAATATATTGGTAAACCATTGGCGAAGGAGATTTTTGAAATCGAAAAGTTAATAAAAAGTATGGAAGAGGGCATAGCTACCAACACAGCTATTGCTTGGGGTATAAGTTTAAAAAATTCGTCAACCGTAATTGGGACCATAGGGTTTCACAAAATTGAAAGTGAACATTATCGTGCCGAAATTGGCTACATGCTACACCCCAACTATTGGAGGCAGGGCCTGATGGAAGAAGCCATAGAATGCATTTTGGGTTTCGGGTTTTTAAACTTAAATTTTCACAGCATTCAGGCCGTTATCGATCCAAACAATATTGCATCCGCGGCTATTTTAACAAAATTCAACTTTGTAGAAGAAGCGTATTTGCGCGAAAATTATTTTTTTAATGGAAGTTTCCAAGATACCGCCATTTATTCGATCTTAAAATCATCCTATACCGATGCTAAGATGCACTAGCCGAACATAACGCTTTAGAAAGGCGCTTCATTTTTAAATCATAGGCTATGCCATAAAACCTTTTTATTTTTTACATTTGTCATACTTATTTCAATTAAAACAATCTAAAATTGAGTGTTTGGCTAAGCTCCCATGGTGTAAGTATCGCTATTTATATGGTAATGGCTTACCTGATTCTTTGTGTTTTGGTATACAGTTTACAAAATTATTTTTTATTTAAACCAGAGAAATTAGCACCCGAATTCGAATTTCAATACAACAATTTAGAATTTGATGAACATACCCTTGATATAAAGGAAGGCGTATCCTTATCAATCCTAAGGTTTAGGGCCAAAAATCCTAAAGGCATTGTGCTTTATCTCAAAGGAAATAGCCGAAGCATAAAAGGGTGGGGAAAATTTGCAATCGATTTTGTGAGGTCCAATTACGATGTGATTATGGTTGATTACCGTGGATTTGGTAAAAGCACGGGACGACAATCGCAACAAGGTTTCAAAAACGATTTACAATTGGTGTACGATAAAATAAAAGAGCGGGTTGACGAACAGTATATTGTTTTATATGGAAGGTCGTTAGGCTCGGGCTTTGCTACCAAGTTAGCCTCCACCAATAATCCACGGATGCTAATTTTGGATGCTCCTTATTTTAGTATGTCTAAGTCTATTGGGCGATTCTTGCCCTTTTTGCCCATGTCGTTTTTATTAAAATTTCCTATTCCAACCAATCAATGGATTAAATATGTAAAATGCCCCATCCACATACTTCATGGCACCAGCGATAAATTATTTCCCTTCAACACAAGTATCAAATTGTCGTCGAAAAATAAAGATTTGTGCAGGCTTTATCCCATCCTTGGCGGCGGACACAATAATTTGAATACGTTCGAATCGTATCATGAAATTTTAAATCAGATTTTAAATTCAGAAACCCCAAACTTTGATCGCCTTAACAGTAGCATCGAATTTAAAAGAGCAAAAAAAAAATATCATCCATTTTAACCTTGAATTTAGTGCATTTTAAAAAATGAGTTTGGAGTGGATTTTAAAAAAATTAATATTTCGACCGGTAAAACTAAAGGCCGAGCACCGGTTTCGTTTTTTACATGAATTTACAGAGCTTACGTTTCACCCACATCCAAATGTAGCTCTTTCGGCCATACATTTTAAGGTTGACAATCCTGAGGGATTATTGTTGTATTTTCATGGCAATAAGGGAAATTTAGATCGCTGGGGACCAATTGCTGCCGAGCTTACGCAATTTAATTATGAAGTTGTAGCCATCGATTACCGCGGGTATGGTAAAAGCACGGGAGAAGCTAGCGCAGCAAATTTATTCACCGATGCTCACTATTGCTATACGAAGCTAATAACTTCATTAAACCCTAAAAAAGTGATAGTTTATGGGCGATCCTTAGGTACATGCGTAGCCTCATGCTTGGCCGCTCAAATTAATCCAACGATGCTCATACTCGAGACGCCTTTTTACGATATGTCAGATTTAATAGCCCGATATATTCCCAAGGTATTTTATAAATCCCCATTTCAGTTAATTTCAAACCAACATCTTATCAATTCAAAATTTCCTCTTCTAATTATTCAAGGAACAAAGGATAGAGTTGTGCCGTTTAGCCATGCCAAAAAATTAGCAGAAAGCTTATTGAATCCGCATGTAAAATTTGTTCAAATCGATGGCGGCAAACATAATAATTTAAGCACTTTTGCACTGTATTGGGATAGCCTCAGGCAATTTATTGAGGTAAATGGCGCTAAATAAATTTTAATATACCTTTGACACCAGCTTTGGGTACCATTAAAAAATTAGCATCGCAAACTTTAACCTACGGGCTAAGTACCATTGTTGGTCGATTTATAAATTTTTTATTAGTACCTCTTTATACCGCCGTTTACAATCCGCAT
The DNA here is from genome assembly GCA_945878925.1 of Chitinophaga pinensis. Classification (GTDB taxonomy): domain Bacteria; phylum Bacteroidota; class Bacteroidia; order NS11-12g; family UBA9320; genus JABWCE01. Next base: position 12,905 of record CAMDXE010000006.1, on the reverse strand, counting down.
GATTACGGCATCGTAACCGATGTTTACGCCCTTGTGGCGTTCTTAAATATTTTGCTCACCTATGGCATGGAAACCTCCTTTTTTAATTATGCGCGCAAAACCGAACATAGTATAGAAAAAACGTATGCTACGGGATTTAATAATTTGTTATGGACCACGGCTGTTTTTGTGCTTATTGGGTCTTTGTTTTATAAACAAATAGCCATTCCATTGGGCTACGAGCAAAATCCTGAATACATACTTTGGTTTGTTTGGATTTTGGGTTTAGATGCTTTAAGTGCCTTGCCATTTGCCTTATTGCGCCAAATGGAGAAACCGATTAGATTTTCGATTTTAAAATTAACATGGGTGCTTATTAATGTGGTATTAAATCTTTATTTTTTAGTGTGGGCGCCTCAATTGGCTTCACAATCTTTAGCATCTCCCTTTTATAATCCAGAAATTGGCTTAGGCTATATTTTCATATCCAACCTTGTGGCCAGCATAATGGTGCTCTTATTATTATTGCCCGAATGTGTAAAATTTGGGTTCAAGGCCGATCAAAAGCTTAGGAAATCAATGCTGAATTATGCCTGGCCCTTAATTTTTATTGGCCTTGCAGGCATTGCAAACGAAACTTTTAGCAGAGTAATCTTAAAATATTTAAGTCCTGCAAAAGATGGGCTTTTCGAATTGGGTGTTTTTGGGGCATTTTATAAGCTAAGCATGATCATGACCTTGTTTGTGCAAGCGTTTAAATTTGCCGCCGAGCCTTTCTTTTTCAACCAACATAAACACGAAAATGCCCAATTGCTTTATGCGCGCATTATGGATTATTTTGTAATGGTTTGTGCGTTTATATTTGTGTTTACCATGCTGTTTGTTGACGATTTGGCTGCTATGCTTATTCGCAATTCGTCGTATTATACGCATCCCGATGGCATGAAAATTGTGCCAATACTGCTTATGGCCAACTTATTTTTGGGTATATTTTATAGCATTAGCGTATGGTATAGGTTAACCGATAACACAAAAAAAGGATCCAAATTATCGATAGCAGCCGCTATACTTACCATCATCCTAAACATATTATTTATTCCAATGTTTAGTTTTTTGGCTTCGGCCTGGATCACGTTGCTGGTTTATGCCCTGTTGGCCATTGTCAATTATTATTGGGGCCAAAAGTATTATCCAGTGCCATACAATCTCAAAAAGTTAGGGGCTATTTTGGTTATTGCCTTGCTTATTTATATGGCATCCTCATTTGCAGGCAATTTTTTGCCTATTCATAAATGGGGGTTAAATATAATTTGGCTTTTCGCATTTAGCCTCGCCATAGCCATGGTCGAAAAACGATTTAAAACTGAACATGTCCATTGAAATAAAAATAATAAATAAATCACAACACCCTTTGCCTAAGTATCAAAGTTTGCAAGCTGCTGGATTCGATTTGCAAGCCAATTTAGAAGGCGATCTGCTGCTGCATCCCTTGCAAAGGGAAACGATTGGCACCGGATTATTTATCGAACTGCCAATAAGTTACGAGGCTCAGATACGCCCCCGCAGTGGATTGGCCACCAAACACGGTATAACCGTTATCAATTCGCCAGGAACCATCGATTCGGACTATAGAGGCGAAATAAAAATTTGTTTGGTTAATTTATCCAATACCCCCTACACCATAGTCAACGGCGAACGCATTGCCCAAATGGTAATAGCAAAGCACGAAACGGCCATTTTTAAACTAAGCGAATACCTAAGCGACACCCAAAGAGGCGAAGGCGGACACGGGCATACGGGCAAATAATTGAGATAAAGTAAATATTCTCAAATTATTATTACTTTTGGCGCTTAACTTCAAATAATTTCAACTCTAAAAAAAATTGATAAAATGAAAAAAAGTATTTTAATAATGGGTTTGCTATGCTTGGCTATACTTGCCAAGGCTCAAAACGATCTTGTAGTGTTTAGCGAACAAGGCGAACGATTTCATATTGTTATTGATGGAATAAAGCAAAACGCCAACCCACAAACCAACGTAAAAATTACGGGTTTAAAGCAGCCCATGGCCACAGCCAAAATTATTTTTGAGGGCGGTAAAATTGCCGATATTGATCAAAAAATATATTTTATGTGGGCCGGCGAAACTAAAAATGGATGGGAGTTTACCTATGCCGTAGTAAAAAAAGGAGAGGTGTATAAATTAAAAGCACGGAGTTGTGTCGAAATTATTCAAGCGCCAGCTACGGTTGGCCAATCGGTTGTGGTCTATTCTTTGACGCCCCCTCCGGTTGAATCTACCACCACCACAATTTCTACCACTACTACCTCTGGCAATGCCCCATCTGGAGGCAATGTTTCTATAGATATGAATGCAGGAGGTATGGGTGTAAATATGAATATAAACGTAAACGACCCAATAATGAATGGTTCGTCACGAAGTACCACCACCACTACCACTACATCCTCGTCTTCTTCAACAGGATCAAGAGGCCACGAAGGCCATAATCATGGGCAGGGCGATGGCCACCATTCATACGACGATCACGCTACACGTGCACCAAAACGCGAGGTGTATGTATTGCAAGGATACAATGGACCTAATAATTGCGATTGGCCAATGACAGTTCAAGAGTTTTCGGGAGCCAAACAAAGCATAAAATCAAAATCTTTCGAAGACAGCAAGCTAACTTTAGCAAAACAAATATTGAATTCAAATTGTTTGCTATCGTCACAAGTTAAAGAAGTGATGTTGATTTTTGATTTCGAAAATACAAGACTCGATTTTGCAAAAATGGCTTGGGGAAAAACATTTGATCCCGGAAATTATTACAAACTCAACGATGCCTTTACATTCGAATCGAGCATCGACGATTTAAATAAATTTATTGAAGGGCAGAAATAGGCAAAGCTATTGTCTGCTAGGCCATTAATGGCCGTGGCGATGGTATAAGCAAAGCTACTCTAGCGAAAGCTGTTAGTTATTTAAAATCCTAACCCGCCTTAGATCTAAGGAATTGGACGCGTTGTTTTTCATATTTTTCACCTTATGGCTAACGAGCCTAATAGATTGATCGTAGAATAAGGGAATAACGGGGCTTTCATTTAGCAATATATCTTCCATTTGTCGGTATATATTCATACGCATTGAATCGTTTGACTGTAAAAATATAGATTCGTAAAGCAAGTCGAATTCTGCATTTTTAAAATGTGAATAGTTAGGGCCATTGGGCGAAAAATTTTGGCTGTAAAAACAGGCCAAATAGTTCTCGGCATCGGGATAGTCGGCAATCCACGATCCTCTAAAAAAATTAAGACGCGTATTTGATTTTTCTTCTTTCAAAAAAGAGGCTGGTTGCACTTCAATAGACACATCCAATCCAATATTTTTTAAATCCTTTTGCACAAATAGGCAGATATCAAGGTAATCTTTGGTGGTGTAAAGGGTTATTTTTTGTTTGGTTTTGGCATAATTCGATTTGGCTAAATAGGCCTTAGCTTGGAGCGGATTGTAGCCAAATTTTTCGATATTTTGAGGCGAATATCCTGGTAAACCTTTTGGAATAAATCCACCATCGGCGGGATGCCCAATGGTGTTTCGCAAGTGTTTGATAATTGATTTTTTATCAATGGCCAAATGAATGGCCCTTCTCAAATTTTTATTATAAACAGGATGTTTTACCGAATGGTTTAATGAATCGTCGACCAAAAAAGCCAGGTATTCGGTATTTAAAAAAGGGGTAACTAAAGTCGTAAATTTTGTGGTATATTTTTCTTTTAATTTCCCCTCTTTTGTGATAATTTCGTCTTTAAAGCTGCTCTCCAAACCGTTAAAAAAATCGAGATTGCCTTGTAAAAATTCCAAAAAAGCAGCTTGCTTATCGTCCAAAAAAGAAATGGAAACTGCATCCAAATAGGGGAGCCTTTGTTGGCCGTCGGTTTCAAAATATTGCGTGTTTTTCAACAAAATAAGTTTTACTTCCTCATTCCATTTACTGAATTTGAAAGGGCCAGTTCCAATCGGGTGACGCCCAAAATCTTTACCATATTTGGTTACAGCTTCCTTAGGAATCACAAAACAATACGGCATGGTCAATAAGCCTAAAAATGGGGGGAATGGTTTTTTTAGATGCACCTCAAATATTGAATCGGCAATGGCTATAAAAGGTTTGGTAGCTACTTTGTCGTTAAATATCCAAGCCCCCGGCGAGGCCGTCGACTCATTCATTAAACGTTCAAACGAATAAACGAAATCGGAAGCTACTACTTGCCTGCTTTGGTTTGCCCCAAATGCTAAGCTTGGATGAAAGCGAACGTTGTTTCTTAAGTAAAAGCGGTAAATCAAACCATCTTCCGAAACGCTCCATTTATGGGCAATAGCTGGCTTAATTTTTAATTGACTGTCGCACTGCACCAAACCATTAAACAGTTGACTTACAGCCCAAATATTGTCCTGAGTTCGGGCAAAGGCTGGATCAAGGGAGGTAATTCCATTGTCGCTATTATAATGAAAAATTGTTTTATTTTTAGGGTCCGAATGGTTTCCATTACAAGAAATTAACCCCAAAATTATGTTAATAAATAGTAGTAAGCTGTTAAAATCTATTGAAGGATTGAAAATAGATTTGAACTTCAAACCAACACCTCCATTTTGTACAATACGCAAGTTACTTATTTCGGACACAGCTGTTTTTTAGTTGAAACAATGGGAGTGAAGGTCTTGTTCGATCCTTTTATTCGCCCCAATGTCCTTGCAAAAGAAGTAAATTTAGACAGCATTTTATGCGATTATATTTTTGTAAGTCATGGCCATGAAGATCATGTGGCTGATTTAGAGTTTTTTGCACGCAAAACAGGGGCAAAAGTTGTTGGCTGCTGGGAACTCATTCAATGGGTAAATGCCCAAGGCATAAGCAATACGCACGCTATGAATATTGGCGGTATATACGATTTTGGTTTTGCAGAGGCCAAAATGGTTTTGGCGGTTCATTCCAATTCATTGCCCAACCAAATGTATGCAGGAACTGCTGCTGGTTATATAATAAAAAACAAGGATTGCAGTTTTTATTTTGCTGGCGATACGGCCCTTACCTTCGACATGAAATTAATTGCCGAAAGCTATAAGCTTGACTTTGCGTTTCTGCCAATAGGAGGCAATTTTACAATGAATACAGATGATGCTGTAAAGGCTGCGCAATTTATCAATTGCGATAGAATTATTGGCATGCATTACGACACTTTTGATGTTATAAAAATAAATCAAAATATATCTAAAACTCAGTTTAAGGATAAGGGAATGACGCTTGATTTATTGACAATTGGAGAAACAAAAATTTACTAGAATGACATATTGTAAGGATAAAATAACATGGGAAAAATAATTTGCATAGCCAACCAAAAGGGTGGCGTAGGAAAAACAACCACCGCCATTAATTTGGCGTCGGCATTAGCCTTGCTCGAGTTCAAAACGTTGTTGGTTGATGCCGATCCACAGGCTAATACCACCTCAGGCTTGGGCTTTGATCTTAAAAATATAAAGGTTGGATTGTACGAAACCTTAATTCAGGACTTAAATCCTGCCGATTTGATTCTTAAAACAGAAAATAATTTTTTAGATTTATTGCCTGCTAACATCGATTTGGTAGGTGCCGAAATCGAATTGGTAGATTTGCCAAATCGCGAAAAATTAATGAGCAGGGCCTTGAATCGCGTTAAAGAAACCTATCAATTTATTATAATTGATTGTTCGCCCTCTTTAGGCTTAATAACCACTAATGCTCTAACGGCTGCCAATTCAATAATCATTCCTGTACAATGCGAGTTTTTTGCCTTGGAGGGTTTGGGTAAATTATTGAATACCATAAAAATAGTTCAAAGAGGAATAAATCCACGCCTCGAAATCGAAGGCATACTTTTAACGATGTACGATACGCGCTTACGCTTGAGCAATCAGGTAGTGGATGAAGTAAAAACCCATTTCCAACAGCTGGTATTCGATACCATTATACAACGCAATACCAAGCTAAGCGAGGCCCCAAGCTTTGGAATTTCAGTTATGGAACACGATGCCGGAAGCAAAGGCAGCATTAATTATTTAAACTTGGCTAGAGAAATATTACAAAAAAACGGGTTAACTAAAATGGTGGAGGAAGAAAAACAGGTATCATGACAAATTCATTAAATCAACATAAAAAAAGAAATGCTCTCGGACGAGGACTCAGTGCCTTACTTGAAGGAGCAAATACCGAATCGGCTACACTCGAGCCAAGAGTTTTGAATGCTGTAGCAAATATATTTATCTCACAAATTGAGGCCAACCCTTTTCAACCTCGTACCGAGTTTAACGAAGAAAATTTAAGCGAGCTGGCCGATAGCATTCGGGTACATGGCGTTATCCAACCCATTACTGTACGCAAAATAGGGTTCGAAAAGTATCAAATCATTTCGGGCGAACGCCGAACACGGGCTTCCTTATTAGCTGGCTTATTAGATATACCTGCATATGTGCGTGTGGCAAACGACCAGGAAATGTTGGAAATGGCCATCATCGAAAACATCCAACGCGAAGAACTTAACCCCATTGAAATAGCTATAAGTTATAAGCGATTGCTCGAAGAATGCGATTTAAAACAAGAGGAATTGGGCGAAAGAGTGGGCAAAAATAGAACCACCGTTAATAATTACCTTCGTTTGTTGAAATTGCCCGATGAGATTCAATTGGGGTTGAAAGGAAACAAAATAAGCATGGGCCATGCCCGTGCTATAATTAATGTTACCAACCACGATTGGCAGATGGAAATTTACCAACGCACGATAACAGAAGGTTTGTCGGTGCGCGCCGTCGAAAATTTAGCAAAGCAAGGCTCGCCCAAAATCAAAAACGAAAAAAAAGCCATCGATTTATATAAACTAGGAGAGGATGAACCCTTGCCCGTTTCAAAACATTTTGCCGAATTCAAGAACTTTGGCGACATGATAGCTCGAAAATTTAAGGCACATGTAGAAATCAAACCCCTTGGAGGCGAAAAAGGGAGCATTGTTATCGAATTTGAAAACCGAGATCACTTTAAGGAAATTTTGAAACAATTTTAACATGCAAAATTGCATTTTTGTAATGTGAGTGTGGAAAGTTAATTTTGTGAGGTGCATAAACACAGCGGTTTTATACTTTTGTTTATTCTATTTTTTATAGAGCCAAGCTTCTTGATTGCACAAAAAAAAGATCAGGATAGTGTTGGTACCCATCGTTTAAATCCTCGAAAAGCAACCCTGTATTCGGCGATCATACCTGGACTAGGCCAAATATATAACGGGAAAATTTGGAAAACAGGGATTGTGTATGCAGGTTTTGCTGGCATAACTGCTGGATTTAGCTATAACCAAAACAAATTTAAAAGCTATCAACACGCCGTAGATGTTCGATTCGACACGCTTGCGTCGACCGTTGATACCAAATTTCCTACTTTAACCGATGGAACCGTGCAGAGCTACCGAAATTTTCATAGGCGAAATCGAGATATTTGCATTTTGGCCTATGTGGGTTTGTATGCTCTAAATATTATAGATGCCAATGTGGATGCGCATTTACAAGAATTCAAAATTAATAAGGATTTAAGTGTAGAGTGGTATCCTAATTTGGTGTTAAACCATTTTGGACGCATGAATTCGTCTTTATCCTTCACCTTAACGTTTTAAACAAAAAAAATATAAATGAAAAACATTTCAATTATTGGTTCGGGCACCATGGGCAATGGCATTGCTCATGTTTTTGCACAACATGGCTATAAAGTGGCCCTTATAGATATGAATCAAAGGGCTTTGTCCAAAGCCCTTTTAAACATTAACAAAAACTTTGATAGGCAAATAGCGAAAGGCCTTGCTAGCGAACAATCAAAAAATGAGGCTTTGGCTAATATTACTACTTACCAGTCTATTTCCGAAGGTGTCCAATCGGCCGAATTAGTCATTGAGGCCGCCACCGAAAATAGCGACCTAAAATTGAAAATATTTGCAGAAATGGATGCACATGCACCAGCCAACTGCATATTGGCCACCAATACATCGTCCATTTCGATTACCAAATTGGCTTCGGCCACCCAAAGGCCGGGTGCGGTAATTGGGATGCATTTTATGAATCCCGTTCCGGTAATGAAATTGGTGGAGGTAATTAATGGATATAGTACCGATAAACAGGTTACTGAAACCATTTTAACCCTTTCGAAAGCCATTAATAAAATACCAACCGTAGTGGAGGATTATCCAGGATTTATAGCCAACCGCATCTTAATGCCTATGATAAATGAAGCCATATGTTCGCTTCACGAAGGGGTTGCAGGCGTCGAAGAAATTGATACCATTATGAAATTAGGAATGGCTCATCCAATGGGTCCTTTGCAATTGGCCGATTTTATAGGTTTGGACGTGTGTCATAGCATTTTGACGGTACTTTATACAGGATTTGGAAACCCTAAATATGCGCCCTGCCCTTTGCTCACCAATATGGTGACGGCCAAAAAATTAGGAATAAAAACAGGGGAAGGTTTCTACGATTACACTCTAGGCGTAAAAGAATTGAGGGTTAGTAAACGGTTTACTTCTTAAATGTCGAAACAAACGTTAAAGAGTCTTCTTGTTTTGCAATTAATACAGACTATTAGCCAATACTAACGCTGCCCACGTTCGACGTAGGGGCGTAATATTTCGCCAGTATATATTTGTCGGGGTCGGCCTATTGGTTGTTTTTGATCGCGCATTTCATTGCATTGTGCTATCCAACCTGGCAATCGCCCAAGGGCAAAAAGCACCGTAAACATTTCGACCGGAAATCCCATCGCTTTATAAATAATACCCGAATAAAAATCGACGTTTGGAAACAATTTTCGCTCAATAAAATAAGGGTCGGCTAAAGCGGTTTGTTCCAATTTTTTGGCAATTTCGAGCGACGAATCGTGAATGCCTAACTTGTTTAAAACATCATCACAGGCTTTTTTAATAATATTTGCACGAGGGTCGAAGTTTTTATAAACCCGGTGGCCAAAACCCATTAATCTAAAATCATCGGATTTGTCTTTGGCTTTGTTAACCCATTTTTCAACATTGCCACCATCGGCTTTTATCAGTTCAAGCATTTCGATAACTTCTTGGTTTGCTCCACCATGCAGAGGGCCCCAAAGTGCTGCTACTCCTGCCCCAATGGATGCATACAAATTGGCATGCGACGAGCCAACAAGGCGTACCGTAGAGGTGCTGCAATTTTGTTCATGATCGGCATGCAGAATTAAAAGTTTGTTTAAAGCATTCACCAAAACCGGATCGATTTCGTAATCTTCGGTAACATGCTTAAACGTCATATTTAAAAAATTGGATACGTAATCCAATTTATTTTGAGGGTAATTAAACGGATGTCCCAGACTTTTTTTGTAAATCATGGCACATATCGTTGGCATTTTTGCCAACAATCGGTATACGTTTAATTTTTTCTGTTCTTCATTTTGTCCTGTTCCTAAACTTTCGGGATAAAACGATGAGAGCGACGAAATCATAGCAATAAGTTGCCCCATGGGGTGACTTGCAGTTGGCCATGCTTCAAAAATATTTTTCATATCTTCATTCACTATCGTGTGATGTCGGATATTTAAATCAAAATCTTTGTATTCGTCATTATTGGGAAGCTTGCCATTTATAAGGAGGTAGGCTACTTCCAAAAAGGTAGCATTTTCGGCTAAGTCTTCAATAGCATAGCCTCTATGCCTTAAGATGCCCAATTCGCCATCCAAATACGTTATAGCACTTGTGGCAGCGCCCGTATTTTTATACCCAATATCTAAGGTGATGGCACCAGTTTTTGCACGCAAATCCGAAATGTCAATGCCGGTTTCGTTTTCTGAGCCAAGGATAAGTGGCAATTCGATTTCTTTGCCTTGAATATTGATTTTAGCGGTTTCGCTCATGAGCAATTAGGAGTTGTAAAAAAGTGTCACGAAATTAGCATTTCAAATTCATTTTAATTCAACTCCATGTTTTTTTTACATCAATTTAACGAATGAATGGCCTAATTTTTTTTTATAATAATTTAATAATCCATTTACCTCTGATAAAATAATAAGTTATTTGCATAAAATTATATTTTGAACCGCCAGCAACTAATTGATCAAATTCGACAAAAAAAATCCTATTTATGTGTAGGACTTGATACCGAATTAAGCAAAATTCCTCAACATTTGATGGCCGACGACGATCCAATTTACAGTTTTAATAAAGCCATTATCGAAGCTACATCGCCTTATGCAGTAGCCTATAAAATAAATTTGGCATTTTATGAGCAGTACGGATTATCGGGATGGAAAAGCATGGAGAAAACTTTGCAGGCCATACCCGAAAATTGTTTTGTAATTGCCGATGCCAAACGAGGAGATATTGGAAATACCAGTAAAATGTATGCCAAAACATTTTTTGAAACCTACCCTTACGATGCCCTTACTGTATCGCCGTATATGGGCCACGATTCCGTTGGGCCATTTTTGGAATATGAAAATAAATTTACAATCGTTTTGGGGCTCACAAGCAATTCGGGAAGTGCCGATTTTCAATTATTAGAAACTCAAGATGGACATGTTTACGAATCGGTTTTAAAAAAAGTAGCCTCTTGGGGCCATCCCAACAACTTAATGTTTGTAATTGGCGCCACTAAGGCCGAAAAATTTGCCGAAATACGAAAAATTCTTCCTGATCATTTTCTTCTGGTTCCTGGAATTGGCGCCCAAGGCGGCGATTTGAAAAACGTAAGCCTCTATGGTTTAAACAAAGATTGTGGCCTATTGGTAAATTCGTCGCGCGGAATAATCTATGCTTCCAATGGATTCGATTTTAAAGAGGCGGCAGCAAATGAAGCCATGAAATTGCAGATGGAAATGATGACGTATCTGCAATCGATCTAGCTAATTTGGCTGGCAACTGCAATTCGAATACTCTCTAATTTTTGTTTCCTAAATTTAAACATTTAATCTAAGAGATTGCTTGCATCTCTCTCATTCTTTTTTAAGCTTTGAATACCCTTATGCAAGAAAAGCTTATCCATTTTATTTGGCAAAATCTTAACCAAACAAAATAAGAAGATACAAATAGGCTATATTTTTATAATTATTTGATATTAAATTAAATATGTAATTTTTGTGTTTATCTTTTATTTGTTTTATTATGTATTTATAGTGTTATATTTGTATCCTATTTGTACCTTATATTTTAAGGTACAAATATTTATAAATATTTATTTAGATGGCTATTAAAGTTACACTTAGGAAAAAGACGATTTCTAATAAAAGAAAAAGTTTGTATTTGGATTTTTATCCTGCTATTCAAAACCCTGAAACCGGAAAGTATTCTCGAAGAGAATTTTTAGGTTACTATCTTATAGATAATCCTAAAACTAGTATTGATAAACTACATAATAGTGAAACTTTAAATATTGCCGAGCATATAAGACAAAAAAGAGATAATGTTTTAAATAAACCGGAAATATATTCTGGATATGAGTTAGAGCAATTAAAAATAATTGAAAAGGGTGACCAAGACTTTATATTATACTTTAGAAATATAGCAAAAAAACAAAAAGAATCAGTTAGGAAAGGCTGGAATTCTTCACTTAAATATTTAGAAGATTATTGTAAAGGAGAAATAAAGTTTATAAAAATTAACGAATCTTTTTGTAATGATTTTAAAAACTACATACTAAATGCAAATTCTAAAAAAATATTAAAAAAACCATTATCACAAAATACTGCTTGGTCATATTTTAATAAATTTAAGTCAGCTTTAAATGAAGCATATAAGGATGGCTTTCTGCAACATGATATTAATCGGAGGATTGTTGGTATTTCTAAAATTGAAACACAAAGAAATTTTCTGACAATTGAAGAATTAAATCAACTTATAAAAACCCCATGCCATAATTATTTAATTAAAAATGCAGCTTTATTTTCTGCGATTACTGGTATTAGATTTTCGGATATATCTAAAATGATTTGGAATGAAATAGAATACATAGAAGGTAATGGTTTTTTTATAAAATTTACGCAGCAAAAAACAAAAAGGGTAGAGATGATGCCAATTTCACAGCAAGCAGTTGATTTGCTAGGAGAACCAAAAGATTCTGCACAAAGAGTTTTTGATGGGTTAAATTATTCCTCATTTCATAATAAACACCTATATCAATGGATTGGTGCCGCGGGAATTAGTAAGCCAATTACATTTCATTGCTTTAGACATACTTATGCTACACTTCAACTAAGTAAAGGAACAGATATATATACATTATCAAAAATGTTAGGCCATCGTGAATTGAAGACCACCCAAATTTACGCAAAGGTTATTGATCAAACTAAGCGAGATGCGACTGATAAAATAATTTTAGATTTCGAAAAATGAAAACACCAGGCCTAACTGAAGAAGATCTTAAAGAGTTTTATTCCAAAGCCGTAACTTATGGGGTTGAAATATTAAATAATATAGATAAAATGGAAGCTCTACAGCTCAGAGAATACGCTATTAAAATACTCCAAACAGAACTATATAGTTTAGAAGAAATTATTATTAAATTACCTGATTTTGATTACCCCGTCGAATATAAAAATGGGAATGAATTAAAATATTGGAAGAATAAAAGCACTACCTATAGCAGAACAAAACCAATTGTTGATTATCTTAATGATTTTATAGATGGGCACTTAAAAGTTCCAATTAAAAAAAGTGAGTCAAATAGACAAGCTAAGGCTAATCCAGTTTTTAAATCAGATTTCATTGACGAGATTAACAATATTTTAAAAATTCATTTTTCTGATCAAGATGAGGCACTCTTAAATATTTTCAAAACAGGGGAGCTGTAATACTCCCCAAAAACAGGACCACTGGGTTAGTTAAAATAACAATTA
>CAMDXE010000005.1 GCA_945878925.1 Chitinophaga pinensis | reverse complement strand
TAAGGTTTTCTTTGATAATAAAACTTTCATCCATTTCGGCTTTATAATAAAACTGCTTGTTATAGATGAGGGGTTGTTTTTCGGCGGCGGTTTTCAGTTCGGGCGATAGTCGAATTTGCTTTTCGCCTAAAATATGGCCGCCAAATTTGTTAATAAAATTTGAGTTTGTAATTAAGGTTTCAAAGGGTTTTAGGTTAGTGGCTATTAGGTGTCGAATAGCGTCTATTTGTGCTTTTTCGGCGGTATATACGCCGGCATAAATATTAATTCCTTCGGGAGTGGCTTCGAAATAAAAACCCGGATAGGCTGTGTTTTTTCGACCACCTGGCGCTATAGCAGCCGACATATTGAGTTTATATGGCGTTTTATCTTTACTAAACCGTATGTCGCGGTTTATTCTGAAAATACAATCCGAAGGATTTACGCCTATCAGGTTCTTATCCAGTTTTGCCAACTGAGGAATAAGATCGGCTACTAAGTTTCTAAAAGGTATTTTTACGTCATTCTCATAACGTTTTCTGTTGGCGTTAAACCATTCGGAATGGTTATTGGGTGCCAAATCGATAAAAAATTGGCGGTAGCTATCGGTTAAATGTGACATGTTTAATTTTAAATTATGGCTTCTATTTTGTCATTTTGAGTCACGAAAAATCTTAATAAGGTAATTCTTTTCTTAGGACAATAACCCTTATCCTTGTTTCAAGTCAGGCGCCCCTTTTTTATAATTTCGTTCTACGTATTCAATAATTTTGCCGGCTATGTTTTTTCCGGTTGCTTTTTCAATCCCTTCCAAGCCGGGCGATGAATTTACTTCAATCACGAGAGGGCCTCTTTCGCTACGCAACATATCAACACCTGCCACGCCCAAATTCATTGCTTTTGCCGACACGAGCGCTGCAGTTTCTTCTTCCTTGGTAAGTTCGACAATAGAGGCGGAACCTCCTTTGTGCAAATTGCTTCTAAATTCTCCTTCAACGCCTTTTCGTTTCATAGCACCCACCACTTCGCCATCCACCACAAAAGCACGTATATCTTCGGCTTTGGCTTCTTTTATAAATTCTTGCACAATAATATTTTCATCTAAATCATAAAAAGCTTCAATAACCGATTCGGCCGCTTTGCTTGTTTCGGCCAATACCACGCCTTTGCCTTGGGTGCTTTCCAATAGTTTTATAACCAATGGGGCTCCCCCAACAATTTTTATTAGATGTTTAATGTCTCCAGGATATTTTGCAAATGCCGTTTTTGGGATGTTAACGTTTGCACTTGCCAATATTTGCAAACTCCGCAATTTATCGCGGCTGCGCATCAACCCTACGGATGTGGTGGTTGTAAATATTTTTTTTACTTCAAATTGTCGAATAATATTAGCTCCATAAAACGTAACCGATGCCCCAATTCTTGGTATAATAGCATCCAAAGGCTCTAATTCGTGATCGCCTAAAAATATTTTTGAATTAAAATGCTCAATGGAAACGTAGCATTTTGTAAAATTTATGACCCTTGCATCGTGGCCTCTTTCCATGGCCGCTTCAAGCAAGCGACGTGTAGAAACCAAGTTGCCGTTTCGAGATAAAATACCAATATTCATAGTTTTTTAGTTGTTTGTTGTTTATAGCTTAGTGTTATCAATGTTAGTGTGTATTACATAAGCACTTTTTTAGTTGGTTTGGCCACGCTAAATGCATCGTTTTTGGCATTAAACGAAAGATTATGTTTGGATACATCCACCAAAAATTTTCCGTTTAAAAATTTTTTTCCAAGCAAAACGGGATAAGCCATTTGCTGACGATTGGTTAGGGTGAAGGATGTATTATAAATTTTATCAAGCACCTTAATTTTTAATTTTACCAAATAGCGATTTTCGGCCACACCAAAACTGTTTTTAATACGTTTTTCGGTAAATTTAGAAGTAACAATTTCCTTATTCTTAAACTGTGGATGCTTTTTGTACAACAGTTTGAAGGCTAAATGCTCTACTCCATTTTTTTCTATGATTCGAATTCTATGTGCATCAATAGCCGAAATAGCAGCTCCTGTATCAATTTTACAAGGCAAATTTTCGATATCAGCCTCTACAAAATCAATACAATCGGTTGATCCTATAATGTTAAGTTTGGGTTTTGCCAATTGCTCATTATTATAAGTCGCAAGCTACACTATTTCATAAAAAATTGAATACTCAAATTGTTTTTTTCGAATTTTTGAGTCTTGTCGTCAAAAATTTTAAAAACTATTATTACAATTAAAAAACTTCCGTTTAATTTGCGTATCAAAAACTATTAAAATGAACAACGATTTACATTTATACGACGAACAAAGCCTTAGCGAACAATCTCGATTTATTACCAAAGTATATGGCTGGATGGCATTTGCCCTGGCGCTTACAGGAGTAGTAGCGTTTTATTCGGCTCAAAGTCCGTTGATTTGGGGTTTGATTTTTTCGAACAGTTATGGATTTTGGATACTTTTTGGAATTCAAATAGGTTTGGTAATTTTTCTTTCGGCGCGCATCAACAAAATGTCGGCCAATGTAGCCATAGGCGCATTTATCTTATACTCCATGGTCACCGGATTTGTATTTTCAATGATATTTATAATATATACCATGAGCTCCATTGCCTCTACATTTTTTATTACGGCAGGTACTTTTGCTACAATGAGCATTATTGGATATTTTACAAAAACCGATTTAACCAGTTTTGGCCGTATAATGATGATGGCCTTAGTGGGCTTAATTATTGCATCCTTGGTCAATTATTTTATGCAAAGTTCAACCCTCTATTGGATAACCACCTATGCCGGAATCCTTATTTTTACAGGACTTATAGCCTATGATACTCAAAAAATAAAGGAAATGAATATTATAGGAAACGAGGGAACCGACGAAGATAAAAAAGAAGCCATCATGGGCGCTTTAACGCTTTACCTCGATTTTATTAATTTGTTTCTTTTACTGCTCCGATTATTTGGAAGCAGGAAATAAATTAATTCAGGCACTTTACGAGTGTTTGTAATTATTTCAACCAACCTAACTGCCTACCGAACGACCTAGGTATTGATTTTTCTTAAGGGAACACTAGAAGGCTAAATGTCTTAATCGTGGCTTTGATCACAGGTTTTTTTCAAGTTTTAAACCTATTGGGTACAAAAGTTAGGTTAAACCCTGACCGACCGACAGTGCCTTCTTCAATTTATCGGTCAAAAGATGAAAAATCAACCGAATATTTATCGCATTGGGTTTTGCCCTATTCACATGCCGACTCTTCGCAAACCCAAAAGTGCTAAATTTTTCTCAGCACAGGTCTAGGCCTTTTGAGGACTTCTGACTTACAAATTTATGACATCTAACTTTTCTCCAAACTGTTAAAGACCAAATCATTGAGGAAGGCAATTATTACGCTTTCCTCTTTAGCTTCACCGAAATCGGTAAGTGATGGCAAATTATTCATAAAGAAGTTTTGAAAATGTGCTATTTCAATTATGGTGGATGCTAATGATTTCGGGTATTTGTATTTCGGATTACATTCCAGAATAATGTTTCCTACCACAGCACAAAGGTCTTTGTAGGGTTTAAAAAAGAGTTGCTTGTTGTCGTCTCCAACATGTTTGGTCAGGTAAGCTTTTGAACCTTCCGAAATTATTATTTGATGTAAAACACCTTCATTCACATGGCTTGTTTGCTCATCATCTTCAATGGTTGTTGCCAATAGCTTTATTACTCGTTTCAATTTTACCGATGGGTCTTGAAGGTTGTTGGTATGATATGTAATTTGAAATTCAAGCCAGCCCCAATACCAAGCCGTCAGGTAAACTAACAATCGGTGTTTGTTTTCAAAGTAGCGGTAAACACCCGCTTCGGTTGTGCCAATATCTTCGGCTAATTTCTTAAAAGTAAACGTCTCGAAACCGTTTTTGTAAATCAATTGAATGCTGTGCTGTATAATCTTTTTTCCCAATACCGAACTTTCGGGATTGCGAAGAAACAATGCTTCATTCATTTTTATCTGTAACTGTAATTTCATAACTGCTGTATTTAAGTTTGTTTCTGAAACAGGCAGCAAATGTAAACAAAATAATTTTACAATTATTTATGATAGTAATACTATCTTTATAAAAACTATTACTATCTTTGCCGCCGACAAATTAAAATCAGAAACTCATAAATGAAACATTTATTCAAAGAAATAAAGCACGACTTGCCAGCCAGCTTGGTCGTGTTTTTTGTTGCAGTCCCTTTATGTTTGGGTATTGCACTAGCATCGGGTGCACCACTATTTGCGGGAATTATTGCAGGTATTGTAGGTGGTATTGTTGTAGGTGTTGCTAGCGGCTCACCATTAGGAGTTAGCGGACCCGCAGCGGGTTTAGTCGTTATCGTTCTTACTTCCATTGCAACCCTTAATGGTTCTTGGGAAGCATTTTTAATGGCTGTTGTTTTAGCAGGTATTATCCAACTCATTTTGGGCTACGCCAAAGCAGGTTTTATTGCCTACTTCTTTCCTTCATCTGTTATAAAAGGAATGCTCACAGGCATAGGGCTATTAATCATTCTCAAACAAATTCCCCATGCCTTGGGATGGGACAATGATGCCTTTGGAGAAGTTGCGTTCTATCAACCCGATGGACAAAATACCTTTTCAGAAATTTTTAGAGCCTTTGACTTTCTCACACCGGGAGCAGTGCTTATAGCTGCAATGTCATTAGCTGTTTTGATTTTGTGGGACACCGTGCTCATCAAAAAACACAAGATTTTCGGAATGATAAACGGACCTCTTGTAGTTGTTGTATTAGGAATTACAATGAATTACATTTTCCAAAACGGAATATTAAATTTCAGTTTGGCTGCCGACCAGGTTGTAAGAATTCCCGTTCCTGAAAATTTAGCAGGTTTTTTCAGCCAATTCACTTTCCCTGATTTTTCTGCAATCTCAAATTTTGAGGTTTGGAAAATTGCAATTGTGTTAACCATCGTCGCAAGTTTAGAAACCCTGCTCTGTGTGGAAGCCACCGACAAAATGGACCCCGACAAAAGAATAACCCCCACAAACCGAGAATTAAAAGCACAGGGATTAGGCAATGTTATTTCGGGCTTAATCGGTGGACTACCTGTAACGCAGGTTATTGTTCGCAGTTCTGCAAATATCAACTTCGGAGGCAAAACAAAAATGTCCGCCATTTTTCACGGATTTTTTCTTTTGATAAGCGCCTTAACAATAGCAAGCGTATTAAATAGGATACCCTTGGCAAGTTTAGCCGCTATTTTATTAGTGGTAGGATACAAATTAGCGAAGCCCTCACTTTTCAAACAAATGTATAAGTTAGGTTGGGAGCAGTTCGTGCCATTTACAGTTACGGTTGTGGCAATACTTGCCACCGATTTATTAAAAGGCATCAGTACAGGATTGATTTTTGGTCTCTTTTATACCTTACGACATAGTTACCGAAACTCCTATCATATGAAGGATATTAAAACGCATAAAGAAGGTCATGAGATTCATCACCTTGTTTTGGCTGAAGAAGTCTCATTTTTCAATAAAGCAAGTGTTGTAAAGGCATTGAGTGATATTCCATCCAATTCGGAAGTTATCATTGATTGCTCCAACTCAAAATCAATTGCTTACGATGTAGTTGAACTAATCAAAGAATATGAAGTGAATGCCAAATCAAAAAACATCACCGTTGAAAAAATAAATTTTATAGAACCTCTTTATTCATAAATAAAATGAAAACACATAACCTCATTTTGAAAACATCAATAATTTTATTATTGAGCAGTTGTGCTATAATCAAACCCGGTGAAATTGGTGTAAAACAAAAACTCGGTAAGCTATCTGACAAAGCTAAAATTCAAGGCGTTATTTGGTATAATCCGTTTATATCCAAAGTTGTAAAAACAACCATTCAAATAAATGATATTGAACTTTCTCTAAGCTTGCCAAGTAAAGAAGGACTGAGTGTTGTAGCACAAATATCTATACTTTATAAAATAAATAAAGATAGTGTCGCTCAAGTGATCAGAAACATAGGTCTCCAATACGAAACTATAATTTCCAATGTATTTAGATCCGCTTCGGCTGATGTGTGTGCAAAGTATTTTGCTAAGGATATGCATTCGGGCATGAGAGCAGAAATTGAGAAAGCCATTAAACTTAAAATGGGAGAAACCTTGACAGAACGAGGAATTATTGTGGAAGCAGTACTTATGAAAAGCATTCAATTGCCAGCCGGTTTATCAAGTTCTATTGAAGCAAAACTACAAGCAGAACAAGATGCAATGAGGATGGTATTTGTTTTACAAAAAGAAAAATTGGAGGCGGAAAGAAAAATTATTGAAGCTACCGGAACTAAGGATGCCCAAAAAATTCTATCCGAAGGCTTGACCGATCAAATTATTAAAATAAGAAGTATTGAAGCGTTTAATGAATTGTCAAAATCACCCAATACTAAAATAATTATTACCAATGGGAAAGTTCCCTTTTTAATCGAATAGTGAAATAAAGTAGTTAACCTAAAAAAATAATTATGCAAAGAATTACAGTAGCAAAAGGAAAATCAAATTTATAGAACCACTTAATTCATAAACAATTTAAAATAGCAATAAAAATGAAAACATTAACCAAAGAAATGCAGGAAGCCATTACGCCTGTTATGGCGTTAGACTTATTAAAAGAAGGCAATAAAAGATTTGTAAATAATCTGAAAATAAACCGAAACCTATTGCAACAGGCAAACGAAACATCAGACGGGCAACACCCCTTTGCCGTGATCCTCAGTTGTATTGACAGCCGCACATCTGCCGAACTGGTTTTTGACCAGGGATTAGGAGATGTATTCAGTATTCGTATTGCAGGAAATATCCTCAACGAGGACATTTTGGGCAGCATGGAATTTGGCTGCAAAGTGGCGGGTTCAAAAATAATAGTGGTGCTTGGACACACAAAATGCGGTGCAGTAAAAGGTGCTTGCGACCATGTGGAAATGGGCAACCTCACAGTTTTGCTATCTAAAATAAGACCAGCCGTTGACGATGAAACTACTACCACTGAAAACCGAAATTCCAATAACTCTGTTTTTGTAGAAAACGTTGCCACCATTAATGTTAAGCGAACAGTTAAGTCAATAATGGAACGCAGCCCAATCCTAAAAGAATTGATTGAAAGCGGGCAGATTGGAATTGTTGGTGGCTCACATGATATTACAACTGGAGAAGTAACATTTTATCCAGAGACAAAGAATTTAGGTTCACATGGGGTAAATGAATAGCAGACAGTTATATTTATTGTTTCTGCTTTTATTAGGAAACCTGCCTTCTTTTTCCCAATCCCCATCAGGCACCACAGGTAGTTGGCTCATGTTTTTTAATCAAGCCCGATTTCATGAAAAATGGAGCATACATACAGAAGCACAATACCGCAGTTTTGAAATTACTCCAAACACAGACCAAATAATGTTACGTGTTGGGGCTAACTATCATATCAACAACAACTATTCAGCAAGTGCGGGTTATGCCTATGTCCCGAATTTCGCTTTTGACAAAGAAAATTTGAAAGGCGTTCAGGTTTCCGAAAACCGAACCTGGCAACAATTTTTAATGAGAAATAATTTAGGGCGTGTAAATTTTGAACACCGTTATCGCCTTGAGCAGCGATGGTTACAATCTAACAATGGCGATAAATACCTCAACAGAATACGATACCTTTTAAGACTTACAGTTCCGCTGAATAAAAAGGTAATTGAAAAACAAACCGTGTTCCTTACTTTTTATGATGAACTGTTTATTCATTTTTCATCCACCCCGTTTGATCGAAACCGTTTGTATGGTGCAATAGGCTATCAGTTTTTACCCAACTTGAATATTCAACTCGGCTACCTTACCCAAACAGTTAATACAACAACAAAATACTATTTGCAAACAGCTGTTTTTTACAATGTTGATTTAAGAAAAAACAAATGAAAATACTATACTGTTCTGACTTGCATTAAGAGTTCGGGGCAAACAAAAACCTTCCTTTACAGAAAACCAATTGAACCAGTGGTAGAAATACTTGTGCCTGCAGGAGATATAGTTCCTTTTGTAATTCTCCCTCAACATGAAGGTTTTATTGATTATTTGTCCGATAATTTTCAAACCGTGTATTGACTTCCCGGCAATTATGAATATTATCATTACGATTTGAAACATGTAAAAAATCCTTTGTATTAGATAATACGACACAATGTTTTTTTTTGTTAACAACCAAATTATTCCTATACAAAACGTCAACCTCATTTTCAGCACCCTTTGGATTTCCAAGAGTCCGCAAAAAGAATGGAATGTGCGGCAAAACGAACACAAAGTATTTAAAACTAACGCTGTGATAACCATATCATGAAAAACCCAATCCTTATAAAAAACGCCACCTTCTCCAAGCCGCAAAAAGTTATTTGCCATTCTAACCAACTTAATATTATTTTTGCATCATCTTTTAAGGGGTGCTTAATGTAATAATTAGGCTGAGATTACACCCAATGAACCTGATGCGGATAATGCCGTCGAAGGGATTTTTGAAGGTTTAGAAATATGCCTGTCACCACTTCAAAAGATTTTAATGTTGAGGTATTATTTATGAAAAAACTATTTATAATGTTATTGGTCCTTAGTGGATTAAATGTTTCGGGACAAACCGTTACTAGGATTTTTATTAAAAATTTGTACGATTCGTCGGCAATAGGTATGGCTAAAGTTGAGGTCAATTTTATCACCCAACCTCTTCGAAAAATTAAAGGGGAAACGGATACCAATGGAACCATCAATCTGAATTTAGTTTCAGCCGAACCGTTTTATTTGGCGATTGCGAAAGATGGATTTAAACCCATATTTTACAAACTAAATCAGGCGCCAAGCGAACTAACTGTTTATTTAAAACCTTTGGTTTACGATGGCGAAGAAGTAATGGTATCGGCCACCCGAGCTGGTCAATCAAGTTTGGCGACTTATTCTCAATTTTCAAAAAAAGAATTGGGGCTTCGTAATTTTGGCCAAGATATTCCTGTATTGTTGCAATTTATGCCTTCGGCTGTATCGTCGAGCGATGCCGGCGCAGGTATTGGATATACCGGAATTCGTATTCGAGGTATAGACCCAAGCAGAATTAATGTAACCGTTAATGGTGTGCCATTAAATGATGCCGAATCGCAATCTGTATTTTGGGTAAATATGCCTGATTTTGCTAGTGGGGTCGAAAATATTCAGGTTCAGCGCGGTGTAGGAACCTCAAGCAATGGGGCGGGAGCTTTCGGCGCGAGTATTCATATAAAAACTGACAAATATTCGGAAAAGCCTTTTTCTCAAATAAGTACTACCGTGGGCAGCTATAATACCAACAAGCAATCTATAAAATTGGGAACAGGCCGAATGCAAAATAATTGGTATGCCGAAGGCCGGATGTCGTGGATACATTCGGATGGATTTATCGACCGGGCTGCTTCCAATTTACAGGCTTGGTATTTTTCGACCGGTCACAAAACGGCCAAAAGCTTGTTTCAAGTCAATGTATTTTCGGGCCACGAAAAAACCTATCAAGCTTGGAATGGGGTTCCAATGGTTAAGTACAATGACGATACAACGGGCGTAAATTCATTAATTGATTTATTGTGGTACGATAGCAGTAAGGCTCAACAACTCAGGACGGCCGATCCTTCAAAATACAATTATTATACCTATAAAAATGAAACCGACAATTATAAACAAAGCCATATTCAGCTTGTTTTTAATCGAAGTTTAAGAAAAAATAGCATTGTTAATTTGGTCGTTCATGGCACATTGGGCAAAGGCTATTATGAGAATTTTGAATCAAAAACTAACCTAATAAACTATATGGATACACCGGTAGTTCGCTATGGACTTTCGCATTTTCAGTCTGATTTGATTAGGCAACGCTGGTTGGATAATCAATTTGCGGGAGCCATTTTATCCTACATGACGCATAAGGCCAGACTAGACCAAACGTTTGGCGCTGCGTTTAATGTTTATAAAGGCAAGCATTTTGGAAAGGTAGTTTGGTACGAGTTTATGAATGCACAATCAGGCCCATTTAATTACTACAACAACCATAGCCGAAAAACAGACGCCAGTGCTTTTTGGAAAATTCAATACAAAATATCTAAAACGATTTCAGCATTTGCCGATTTGCAATTAAGGCATATAGATTATTCTTGGTTTGGCCCTTCGGTATCGGGGATTGCTCAGGGTGTGCCAAGCCAACATATACAATCTTATTTATTTTTTAACCCCAAAGCTGGCATGCAGTATCAACCAAGGAGCAATCAATTAATTTATCTTACATATGGCAGAGCAAGCAGAGAGCCAGTGCGCGATGATTTTATTAATGCCTCGCCCCAAAGCATTCCTAAACCCGAATTTTTGAACAATGTTGAAGCGGCATTCAAAAGTTCGCATGGCGACCTAAATTTTACGTTCACGGGATTTTATATGGGTTATAAAAACCAGCTGGCCTTGTCTGGAAAAATTAATGATGTAGGAGGATATTCGCGCATTAACATTCCAAAAAGCTATAGAGCCGGTATCGAAGCCGAAGGGGTTTGTAAAATATCGGCATGGATTCAATGGGGTATCAACCTAACACTTAGCCTAAATAAGATAAATAAATTTACCGAATACGTTGACGATTGGAGCAATGGCGGACAATTGGCCAAGGAGTGGAAAAAAACAGATTTGGCTTTGTCGCCTAATAAAATTCTAGGGTCAAACTTTAGCATTAAACCTACTGAAAACCTAAGCATACATATGCTTTCAAAAGGAGTTGGCCGACAATACCTCGACAATACCCAAACCCAAAGCCGAAGCCTTGACCCCTACTTAATTCACGATATTATAGTGAACTATCAAGTAAGGTCCAAATATTTTAGAATGTGCTCGGTAGCGTTTATGATAAATAACCTAAGCAATCAAAAGTATGCTTCCAATGGCTATACTTTTAGCGGCATAGTAAGCGACGAACGAAGGGATTTTAATTTTGTATATCCTCAAGCTGGACTTAATTATTTGGCTAAAGTTGAGCTGCTATTTTAGGAATAATTTCTCGAATCGTTCAACTCCCAAGTTCATCCTTGAGAATTTTCTGTCGTTTGCGGGCTTCCACCGAAAACAAACTGCTTGTATATTCGAAGATTAATTTTTCGTAGGTTTCCTTGGCTTTTTGTTTATCCTTGAGCTTAAAATCATAGATTCGAGCGAGGTGATACAAGGCATTATCGGCTAAAATGTCATATCCATATTGCGCTACCACAGTTTCATAAAATTTTATGGCCAGTGTTAAATTTTTTTGTTTTTCCATAGTACGAGCTTTGGCAAATAAAATATCATCGTCAAGCTCGTGTTTTGGAAATTTATAAGGAAACAGGTTTAACAATTCCATAGCTTTTGTTAAGTTATTTTGAAAAATTAATAGATCGGCCTTGGCAAATTCTTTTAGGGCGTCGGTAGTGCTATCAAATCCTGTATTTTCTTGAATCATTAAACTTAATTCGATGGCATCGTTCGAAATGAGTTGTGAAGTAGCGGTTTTTAAAATATCCAATTGCTCTTTAGCCCAGTCAAAATCAGCATTAAAATAGGAAAGACGCGCGTTTCTCAATTTTGCTTCTTGGCCAAGCGGGTCTTCTTTATAGTCTTTGTCAACCTGGCTATATAATAATTGGGCCTCCCAAATATCGCCGCTAACCAAATAGGCGTCGGCCAATTGGAGTTTAGTTTCGGCCAAAAACCGAGCTTGAACCCCTGGAATGGTGTTTATTTCCTCTAAAAATGAAATGGCTTTGGATATATCATGTTGGTAAAACATATATAAATCGGCCAATTCCTTAATATAAAGTGAGGTATTGCTTGTTTTGCCAAAGGTGGCTAAAAATTGAATAATCTGGGCTACGGTTTCATTCACATACGAAGCACTGTCGTTATAGCCTGATGTGATAATCTGATATTTGATATCTAGTAGGCCATAATTGGCATTTGCAAAATTTGCACCCGATTGGCCATAAAGGATTACATTATTATAGCATTTAACGGCGGTTTCAAAATCTTGATTGCTTAAGCAAATCTCGGCCAAATCAATCAGGCGATTTCCATCGCCTCGCTCTCGCTTATCAATGGCATTGCTTTGGCGAAAAGCGCCTTCGAAATCCCTGTTTTGAATAAAAGTCCAAATAAATAAATCGTCAAAAATTGGGCGGTTCGGAAATTTTTGAATAGCCAAAAGACAATTTTCTTTTAAATACTCAATATCCGATTGGTTTTCAAAAACTCTATATAAATAGCCTTTGGCTTTTTCGAGGTTCTCGTCGGAGGTTTTGGTTATAGCAAAACATTCGAGTATGAGGGCTTTATTGCGCTTGGTTAGTACATACAAATCCAATAAATTTTCGGCATAAAGGGTTTCGTTTTTTGTAGACTTTCGTGCCGCTATATACGAACTAATGGACAAATCGGGCAAATCGCGACGCAAAAATGCAGTGGCCAACTGTAGGCAGGGGCTTGGGTTTTTATTAAGGGATTCGATCAGCAAATTATAAATTTCGAATGCTTCGGTATTTCTATTTTGCTGCTGCCATAAAAACCCTAAATCAACCTTATAAAAATAATTATCCTGAAACCGTTTCGACTGTCGTTTTACCATTTTCTCAGCCTCACTGTAATCCTTCAGTTCAAGGTAGCAGGTCATTAAATTTTGATAATAGTATGGCGAAGTGAAATCCTTTTTTAATAGCTTTTCATAAAGAATTACGGCCTTGTCGAATTCTTTATTATTTAAAAATTCGGCTGCCAATTCCTCCTCATTTCCTTGGCATAATGCGGCCAAGGGCATGCTAAACAAAAGTAAAAACCCGATAAATTTCATGCTACCGCAAATATCAAACGTTATTGATAATTATTTGTTGTTTTTTTGGATAAATCGACGGATTAAATTTTAAAGCGTAGCTTTTAAAAACTAGCACTCTAAAATACGGTTATCTTTGCAACACAATTATGGCTATAATTCCAATAAATATTAAAGAAGGAACGCTAAAATTAGAGGAATATATTGTTGGAATCGACCTCGGAACAACCAACAGTTTGGTGGCTATTATAGATCGATTAACCGGAAAACCAATAGCTATTGCAGGCCACAATGCCGAGGTTATTGTGCCCTCGATTGTTTACTTAAATCCCAATGGCGAAATTTTAATTGGCCACCAAGCCAAACCTTTTTTGCTCAACGATCCTGCGAATACCATATTTTCGGTAAAACGCTTAATGGGAAAAACCTATTCGGATGTGGACACAAATGGTTCGGTATTAGGCTATAAATTAATAGATGATAATTCTGAAAGCCTCATAAAAATAAAATCGGGAGGCAAGTTTTATACGCCCATCGAACTGTCGGCCTTTATTTTAAAAGAACTAAAAAATAGAGCCGAAAAGCAATTAGGTGCCAAAATTGTTAAAGCGGTAATAACGGTGCCTGCGTATTTTAATGATGCCCAAAGGCAAGCCACGCGTGACGCAGGAAAATTGGCAGATTTGGACGTATTGCGCATCGTAAACGAACCCACTGCCGCAAGTTTGGCCTATGGTTTGGGATTGGACCCTTCGGAAACAAAAACCATAGCTGTATACGATTTGGGTGGTGGAACATTCGATATATCTATTCTAAAAATCCATCAAGGAATATTTGAAGTATTATCAACCCACGGCAATACCCAGCTGGGGGGCGACGATTTTGACAATGCCATTGTACGCCATTGGCTCGATATTTATATCGAACTAAGAGAGGAAGCACAAATGCATTCGCTAATTTTACAAAAATTAAGGCTACTGGCCGAAGAAGCAAAAAAACACCTTTCTTCAGCCATGAATTTTGAAACGGATTTGATCATCGAAAAGATGTCCATTTCCTTAAAATTAAGCCGACTTGATTTCGAAAAATTGATAAAACCTTTGGTCGATCAAACCATAGCATCGTGCAAACATGCTATGAAAGATGCCAGCTTGAGCCACTCCGAAATTGATGAAATTATTATGGTTGGGGGAAGCACCCGAATCCAATTTGTGCAAGATGAAGTAAAGCAATTTTTTAATAAATCGGTGCTTAACACAAGCCTAAATCCAGATGAAGTGGTAGCTTTAGGTGCTGCCGTCGAAGCCGATATTTTGGCAGGAAACAGAAAAGATATTTTATTGGTTGACGTTACACCACTATCTCTAGGCATCGAAACCTTGGGGAGTTTGATGGACGTTATTATCCCCAGAAACTCGAAAGTGCCTCAAAGGGCGGCAAGGCAATACACCACATCAGTTGACGGGCAAAGCACCTTGCGAATTTGTATTTATCAAGGCGAACGCGATAATATTAGCCATAATCGAAAATTAGGAGAATTTTTTTTATCGGGAATACCAGGTATGCCGGCCGGAATGCCCAAAATCGAAATAACATTTATGCTCGATGCCGATGGAATCTTAAAAGTTCGCGCAAAAGAGCTGAGAAGTCAAGTAGAGCAGCATATAGAAGTAAAACCCCAATATGGACTAAGCGATAAAGAGTTGGAACAAATGTTACTCGATTCGCTAGTTCATGCCAAAGAGGATATGAGTTACCGTTCGCTAAAGGAAGCCATAACCGAGGCCCAAAATTTGTGCTATGCCACCCAAAATTTTATTAAAAAAAACAAAGAAGAATTATCGGAATTTGAATTAGAAAAAACAGGAATTTATATTGAACACTTAAAAACAGCCATTAGCATCGAAGATAAAGATCAAATTTTGAAAGCCCATGACGAACTTAATGATTTCACAAAATCGTATGCCGAAAGGCTTATGGACAAAGCCATTGTTATGGCTCTTAAAGGCAAAACAATTGAGGATAATTAAAACCCATATTATTATTTTGCTTGGACTATTGTGTGTTCAACAATCGTATGCCCAAGATTATTTGGACGGCGAAAAATTTAGAGTAGGCCTCAAAGCGGGCCCAAATTTTGGAATGCTTTTGGGAACAGCATTAACTAAGCCAATTGTTGACAATGGATTTAACGGCGGATTGTATTATAAAAATAAATTAAAAAATGGATTCCATTTTCAAACCGAAATTAGTCCATCTATTCGCAACACAAAATTTTCGAACACCTCCGATACCGGCTATACCAAAATTAGCTTGTTTTATATCGATTTTGCTCAAATATTGGTAAAGGATCTTGTTAAAGGAAGCCATACCCATTGCGCCATTGCAGGTATTCAACCATCGGTATTAATCCAATCGTGGCTTTATAATTCATATTATTTATTATCGCCGGCATCACGCGATATTAAGCTTAATGGCATGGACGTATTTGTTTTGGTAGGCTACCATTATAATAGCAGAGTGTATGGAATACAGTCGGTTTTTAAAATAGGGTTGACCAATATTAATAGAGGGCTCAATATTTACGACGACGATGGGCATCATTTGGGGCCAACCAACGATTTAGGCACCATACGAAACTTCACTTGGGAAACCACAATTTCATTTTAAGGCAGGTCTTTTAAATGGCGGAAATAAAGGCAGATGGACAAAGGCAGGTAGCTATTATTGGAGGGGGTGCTGCAGGTTTTTTTTGCGCTGCCATGCTTGCCGAAACCATAGATGCCCATAATATAACCATTTTCGAAAGAGCCGAAAATGTGCTTCAAAAAGTAAAAATTTCAGGAGGAGGGCGTTGCAACGTTACCCATGCTTGTTTCGATCCCAAGGAGTTGGTTAAAAATTACCCTCGGGGAACCAAAGAATTATTGGGCCCATTTTATACTTTCGACACTTCGAATACAACAGAATGGTTTAACAAACAAGGCGTATCTATAAAAACAGAAAGCGATGGCCGAATGTTTCCAATATCCGATTCGTCGCAAACCATTATTGACTGCCTTTGGAAAGCAACGGTTTTAAAAGGCGTGGCCTTAAAAACACGTTGCGGGGTTAAGCAATTTAACTTCGCGCATAATAGATGGTTCATCAGCACCGATAAAGGAGAATTTGAAGCCGACGCCATTATGGTGGCAACAGGGAGTAGCCAACAATTTTGGAATATCCTAGGCCATGCTACAAACCATAGTTTTGTAGCGCCCGTACCGTCATTATTTACCTTTAATACGCAAGCAAATTTATTTCAAAACCTGTCGGGGGTTGCCATTCAAAATGCGGAAGTAAAAATTAACAATAGCAAGCTAGTGAGCACAGGCCCAGTTTTAATAACCCATTGGGGTTTGAGTGGTCCAGCCATATTGAAACTTAGCGCATGGGGCGCGCGATGGCTAAACGAGAAGGATTATCAGTTTTCAATAACGGTTAACTGGAAACCTACATGGAATAAGCATCAGGCTTTCGATTGGTTGATGGATGTTAAGAAACATCACCCAAAGAAAAAATTAGCAACCATTAATCCCGAGCTTCCAACCCGATTTTGGCATAGCTTAATTATCAATACTCTTGGAAATGAAGAAAGATTATTGGCCGACTTGCCCCACTTACTTTACGAAAAAATAGCTACCGCTCTAACCGCATATCCCATAGAAATTACAGGCAAAAGCACGTTTAAAGATGAATTTGTAACGGCAGGAGGGCTTGCCTTGCAAAAAATTGATTTTAAAAATTTTCAAAGCAAGCTGCATCCAGGTCTGTTCTTTGGTGGCGAGGTATTAAATATAGATGCCATCACGGGTGGCTTTAATTTTCAAGCCGCATGGACGAGCGGATTTTTGGCGGCCAAAGGCATTGAGCAGTTTCTTATAAAGAAACATACATCTGCTTAAAACTCAGCAGTAATATTATTCTAGGGTTAAAATAAAAATTGAACCTTTTCCATAATTTTCGGCATGCATTTCTAGGCTGTGATAATTTGTTTTTATCCATGGCTCCCAAAACTGATCTGCTTTTAGGCGATCGAGGTTGGCGTAAATATAATAATCAGGAATTGCTTGAGTCGAAAGCGTAGGCATTGAGTGTTTGGATGCTATCACATAGGAGGCATTCGTTTCGTTTATCGTCAATTTTAAAACATCCATACCCAAGGTTGTAGGCCTTGTAATTTGGCTTATATCCTTATTTTTTTTGACAAATTCGAAACGCAAACCTGGAAATGTTTGATACTGATGAATAATTTTTTGGGTCAACTTAAACTCTGCATCCAAATTGTATCTAACAATTTCTTGATAGGTTGAAAATGTATCTAAGACTTCGGCAAACAAATGAACTACCGGCTTATTGATAATACCGTTGATGCTATCCATAAGCAGGTTGGGAATAAATTTAATTTTTGAAACTGGCTGACTGTCAATTGGCCAACTCAATACGGCAATATTTTTAAGGGCGTGTTTTGGCAAACCTAGTTTGCCTATAAGTTTCATCCTGCGCTGAATAAAGTATAATTCGGTTTTTTTAGGCCCTTTTTTGAGGCCTACAAATGCTTTCCCATACAAGGGGATATAGGGATAATTGATAATAAAGTTGCGATCCACAATAATGAACCCATAAAGAAGGCAATCGTCAATTTTTGGATGTTGCAAATCAGTGGCAGTCAATTTCTTTATTAATGGATTAAAAACATCATAATTCGCATCAACTTTGGTTGAATTTAAGACGACTAATGGCCACTTATAATTAAGGTATAAGCGATTGCTTATTTTAACCTGTTTGAAATTTTTGAATGAGGTTTCGCGCCATTTATTTTTTTTAATTAATTGAGCTATGGCCTCTTCATTTTTCCCTATCCATGCCATATTTATTTCAGAGGTTTTTTCACCAAAAATGGCTAAGTCGCCCAAGGAGCTTAAACCTATGGCCTTGTAAATTTTAGATGCTTTATGGGGCATTTTGTTTTTTAAGGCCGTTAAAAATGGGTCCTTTTTGACAGATTCCAAAAATTCGGACTCTTTAAAAAACTGACCTTTATTAATCGTAAAACAATACGTTACATCCGAAGGAATATGTTTTAGAACCGTGCTTTTTGGCTTGTTAAGAAAATAAAATACGAAGGCTATCACTGCTAAAACAGAAATAATGATTAGTCCATATTTTAAATAACGTTTCAAGTAATTAGCTGGCTACTAATTTATATCATTTTTTTAGTTTCGAAAATGATTTAAAATATACAATTCATCAAACATGGTTAAAAGCTCGAGTATGCTGCTATTTTCGCGGTTTTTCATTTCAAGGGTAATTTCCATATTTACGGTATTGGCTTCCATAGGTTTGCACACAAAAAATCCTTGATTAATTTTTTTGCTCCAAATTTCAATTTCTTTAGGTTTTAATACCTTGTCGTCGTTCACCTCGTCCATTAGTTTAAATAACTTTGTTGCATCTAAAAATCCAAAAGAAGGGTATTTTACATACGCATTGTAATCATTTCCTACCGTTTTTTCAGGGCTCAAACCAAGGGTAATTTCAGAGGTGGCTAAATTTTTGTCGTTGGTTATAAATAAAAGACGGTCTTTAATAACCACAAAAAATTGTCCATCTATTTCATTTTTTGGCGATTTAAAAGCATAGATATTAGGAGAAAGTTCGGTTAAGCCACCCAAACGTTCTATTAATTTAATAATTCGCTTGACGTTTGCATGGTTATCAATTGTGAACATGGATATAAATTCGGGAATGTATTTGGTTTTAGTTTTTTCGACACTTCTATTTTCTAGCGAAATCGAATCATATTCGAAACTGGTATAGTTTGACAGATATGATTTGATACCTGTAAATGCAATTAAGGCATCGCCTTTAAACGAATGGTGGATGACATTTTTATCCAAAAATAAGTCACTTAGTTCGATAGCTGCCACAGCATACTTATTTGGAACAGCATTGCTTGCGATTGCGCGGCGCAAAATTTCGTAATATAAATTCATAGAAGCTTCGGTGTTTACACTAAGCCCAAGCATTCCTATAAGATTTTCTTTTTTTACATATTTAAAAAAATCAGGATTTATATCGTTTGAATAAATTTGCTTTATATAAGGTTTAAGAAGGTCGTTGAACACATTATAAAACGTCATTTTTATAGTTCCTTTTTCAAGATTACCCAGGCCATACATCGTGTTATTCGAAAGCAGTTCGGCAAGTTTATTGGCCGGCTTTGAAGCTAACAATAGCCGAAGGGCGGCTGTATCTGCATTGTAGCGGTACGAATAATTATCGCCCATCAAATCGATAAGTTGTTGTGAGTAGTTATCGTAATTAAACCAGTAGATAATATCATCCTTTGCAGAAAAAACTTTGGCAAACGCTGCATTAGAAATTAGGCTTTCGGTAAGCTTTAGTTCTGTTAAAAATTTGTGATTTTTAGCCATGTTTCGATCATGTTTGACATAAAACAAATCCTCTCTTTGCTTGCGCAACTCTATCCACTTGCTTTCAAATTGCAACATGAGGGGGTTGTTGTCGTAGTTCGATTCGGGGTAAGGTGTAGCTTCTACCGCCATCACACTATCTTCATAAACGGTGTCTATTTCAGGCTCACTGTTTTCTTCAAGAGTATCGGGTGCAGCTAAAGTGTCTATCATTGGTACCTCCACTTCAACCAAAGCCGAGTCTGCCGGAAGGCTTTCGGCAGTAATGCTATCGATTATATGAATTAAATTATTTCGCTCTTCGTTGTATTCATCGTAATCGTATACCGAATAATAGGGCTGATTCCATAACGAAATGATGGCGTAATCTTTTGCTATTGTATAACATTGCTTGTGATCGAACTGCAAAACTTTAGTCTTTCCATCTTTTTTAAAGGTTGTATTATTGGATTTAGTTTTTAGTATATCCAAAATCCGACTTTCGAAAGCCTTGGCGTTCGTTAGGGGGATTAAATACGTAAGGGCGGAAATGCTGTCGTGATTTTCAGAAAAAATAAATAATTTTCCAACACGGTTTACCCCAGCTTTTTCGGGCAATCTAAACAATTCTTTAAGCATGGCATTGGCTTGAATCGATTGCTCTGAATCGAGTTTTTTAAGAAACGTGTAATTCCCTAAATCGTTAAAATTAATTTTTGTGGAAAGGGTCGAAAAATTAAAACCCATAACAAATGTGGCTTGTTTGGGTATTTTTTTTTCTAATGCAAGTTGGGCATTCCCTGTTAAAGGAAACAACAAGATAAAAGCGATAAAGAGTCTATGGTTCATGTAATTTAATTTGATTTGCTATGGTTTCTTTTTGATTGATGATATTTAAAACGGAGCTCTGAAGCATAATGGCTTTTTTGCTTGATGAAACTTTGGACCTTTTGTTGGTATAAGTGGCAATTTTGTTTTCGAAATGGTAGATGGTGGTATATTTTGCTTTCGCAAATATTCGTTTTTCAGTTGGATTATTCAAGCGTTTGCGCATGGCTGCATCCAATGGAGCGCTTTCTCTTTTTAAAATTTTGCCATCATAAGCTAACTTGTTTTTCAGCGATTTTGAGGGGTCATCCAAAAATACGGCGTATATGTTTTTTAATCCCGTTTCCAGATTTTTAGTAGTTTTAAAATCCGTTTTTAATTCGAATATCCAGTTTTTAAAATCGCGTTGAATGCTAATGTTTGTTAGGCCTTCTGTTTTTTTAAGTGTGGCTATGGTCGTATTCAAAGCGGCGTCAATTTCTTTAATTTTTGGGATGTGGTATCCCGATGAGCTATCGAGGCGCATGAGGGTATTGATTTCATTTTTGCTTTGACTTAAATTAAGGCTAAGCTTAAATACGCCTGACCCATTTTTATTTAAATTAACATCTTCAACTATTTCAAAACATGAGCATAAACTCACAAGCAGAAAACTAAATAAACTGATTCTTAAAAGCATGATATACTGGTCAAAATTAAGTTGATTTTTAAAGTAACGGAACAATAAGTATTAATATTTTGATGGCTAGGTGCTCTTAAAATGAAGAGTAAATACCAGCTTCAAAAAAATATGTCATTATGATTGCACTATTTTCCTTTTTTTTGCATAAGATAAATGTGCACGTCAATTAAAAGAAAACTATTCTTTCTGATTATTTTGTTGGGAACCTATACGGTTCATGCACAATATAAATGGGCTGCAGGAGCCATGTATCTTCCAGGCTTTGTATTTGGCCATCGCGATGATTCTCGAAATTTAGAAGCACACACCCAAGGATTCGAAATATCCATCTCAAAGCTTGACCATTCAACTAAATATTTTTCCAAATATTATAAGCGCGCCGAAGTAGGCTTCGAATTTATATATTTAGATTTAGGACAGCCAAAACTCTCTGGAAAAGTGTATGGCCTTGGCACCAATTTTCAGTTTAAAATTGCGGGACGAAAAACCAATCACTTGGCCTTAAGACTAGGCACTGGCGTAGGATATTTAACCAAAAAATTTGATATCGAAACCAATAGGCAGAACATGGCTATTGGAAGTAATTGGAATGGAAACATACAATTGGCTTTACTCTACAATGCACAATTAACACCCAAAATTAATTTAAAAACAGGATTGGGCATTACACATTATTCCAACGGCAGTATTCGCACTCCAAACCTAGGAATCAATGTGCCAAGTTTGTTTGTTGGGCTTCAAACAGGAATTATTAAATTAAGCAAATCGGGGCTCGACACCTCTTCGATAATCAAACCAGAGAGAAAACGCCATGAGTTACTTTTAAACTATGCCTATAAAGAAAAGTTTTTTGCCAATCCACGCACCTTTCATATCTTTAATGCGGCTTATAGGTATAATAAATCAATAAATCCTATTCGGCAATGGTATCTGGGCACCGACCTTGTTTGGGATCCAACTCATCCGTATTCATACTTTTTAAGCGATCCTAATCCAAGAGTTGGCATCGACAATAGTACCGAGCTGGGAGTGCTTATTGGGCACAGATTCGATTTAGGAAAATTTTCGATGCTGAGCGATATAGGCTTTTATCTTTTAAACCCATACCAAACCAAGTATTTTACCTATCAGAGACTTGGGTTTAGATACAGCCTTAGTAAAAATTTGTTTTTAAACACTACTCTAAAAATACATTTTGGTACGGCCGATTATTTTGAATGGGGCTTAGGATATACCTTTAATAAATTTAAAAAATGAGAGTCCTCGTTATAATATTCATGATAGGGGTACTTAGCGGATGCAAAAAAGACCAATGGAACGATTGTTTTCAAGGCACCGGCGATGACATTACGGTATCGCGCTCCCTCGAACCCTTTACAAAACTTTACATAGGCGAAAAATATGATGTTATATTAATTCAGGACACCATGCTTCCCGAACAACTAACCATCACGGCAGGTAGAAACATTATAAATCAAATAAAAGGCTCCATAAAAAACGGTACCCTAAGAATTGAAAATTCGAATAAATGCAACTTTGTGAGAAGTTACGATCGTAAAATAAGCCTCGAAATAAGGGTTAGGTTTCTTGACGATATTCAAATTTATTCAATAGCAAACATCAAGAGCATCGATACCTTGCATTTCGAACTAAGAACTGTAAAGTTAAAAAACCTAGGATTGGGGACTGTTGATTTGAAAATAAATGCAGGCATTTTAGATGTACAAACGATGAATTCGGGCAATGTTTTTTTAGAAGGCTTTGCCAATATTTTGAGTTGTAGCATTGAGGAGATTACGGTGCTTGATGCTCGCAAACTCTTATGTGACGATATTTATATCGACAGTCATACTCCCTTAGATTGTTTTGTGAACCCCAAGAATAAGCTTTCAGCTAAAATTTTTAACAAAGGCAATGTATTTTATTTGGCCGAGCCATTAATTAAAAAAGAGCTTACCGCCCATAGCGGGAAAGGGCAGTTGCTAAAATTGTAATACAATTATCAAAGTTTATGGCTTTGGTAAAAGCAACGTTTTATACAAGGATTCGTACAAAGGCACAATTTTTTCGATACCAAATTTTAAAGCATTTTGACGTGCATTGGATCTAAAAATGGCTAAACTCGTTTCGGACTCTAAAATGTTTAATAGATATTCTGTCATGGCATCGGTATCGCCAACATTGGCAATATAGCCCGAGTAACCATGAATATTTAGTTCGGGCAAGCCACCTGTATTAGTGCATATTACAGGCACCCCGCAGGCCATAGCCTCCAAAGCTGCCAAGCCAAAGCTTTCGGTTTCCGAAGGCATGATAAACACATCGGCAATGGAAAGTAATTTTTCGATGGCATCTTGTTTTCCCATAAAAATTACCTGATTGCTAAGGTTTAATTTGGCGCATAACAATTCTATGTTTCGCCGTTCGGGTCCATCGCCAACCAATATCAATTTGCAAGCTTTTGTTTTTATAACTGCGCTAAAAATATGAATGACATCTTCAATCCGTTTTACCTTTCTGAAATTTGATGTGTGCATCAAAATAGATTCTTCATCGCTGGCAAAGGCGTTGCGAAAGGTTAAATTGGTTTGTCGGCTATATTTGGCCAAATCAATAAAATTAGGAATAACTTCTATGGTCTTATTAATTTTAAAATATTTATAAGTATCGTCTCGCAAACTAGCCGATACTGCAGTAACTGCATCGCTTTGATTGAGCGAATACGAAACGACGCCTTCGTAATTTGGATCATTGCCTACCAAGGTAATATCTGTTCCATGAAGGGTCGTAATAACAGGAATTGTTATGCCATTAATATCCCGTAATATTTTTTTGGCCATAATTGCTGCTGCTGCATGAGGTATGGCGTAATGAACATGAAGCACATCCAATTTGGCGGTTTGCACCACCTCCACAATTTTTCCGGTCAAGGCCAACTCATAGGGCGGATATTGAAACAAAGGGTAGGTGGAAACACTTACCTCGTGGTAAAATAAATTTTGTGAAAAATAATCGAGGCGCGCAGGTTGATCATAGGATATAAAATGAACCGAATGACCCTCAATGGCCAATAATTTACCCAGTTCGGTAGCTACTACGCCACTTCCGCCAAAGGTTGGATAACAAACGATGCCTATGTTCATGAGGGAATGCAAAGGTATCGAGTTTTGTTTTATTCCACGAAAATTTTAGCATGATTTTTTTGATGTTCTTAACGAAATTTAGCCCTAATAACAGTTTGCTATCCAGACAATTATTATTTGGACTTGGCAGGCTTTTTCTTTACCGTGAGTGCCGCCTTGGGCAAGGAAGCTAAATTTGTGTTATCGGCCTTCGAACTTAAGCACTTTTCTAAATCAGCTCTTGCATGATCAAGTTTTGTTTTAAGTTTATCGAGTTTGGTGCCATACTCTATGGTTATTGATTTTTTTAGTGCAACTTTATCTCCATTGGCGGCATTCAGTCGTTCGTTTAAAACCTTTATCTGGTGTTCAAACGATTTTGCCTCATCCAAATTATTTTCTTTTTTAGTAGGCAGTATAAAATAGCAGAACAAGTATCCCAAAATAAAGGCTACCAGTAACATGATAAGTATTTCAATACTTGCATCGCTCAAATTGTATGGTTTTGTGATAGTTAGGTAAAACATGAGGGGTGTAGATTAATAGCGTATTATTACTTTTTGTGAATGGATGGGTGTATATATTTGAGTTGAATTTTTTTCATCCGATACCTCACTTGAGGTCATTAATTGCGCCGAAGGAATGCCATGCGTTAATAATTCTTTTTTAATAACCCAGGCTCTTATTCTTCCTAGCTCAATGGCTTCATTTTTACTGCTAAACCCAATTATCGAAACCGATTTTCCATTGGTTTTTATAAGTTTGGCTATTTGCGATAATTGATCATTTGTTTTGTCACTTTCGATTCTATGCACAGCTTTGGCTTCAAACGGAATAACAATAAGCTGATTTGGCTCGATACTCACTTTGCTTGAAGATTGTGCGAGCAAAATTGGCGACGATGGTTTAACAGAGTTATTCGCAATGCCTTCGGATGATGAATTAGTTTTCAACTCTACATGGGTTTCGCAAGCTTTGAAAAAGCCAGAAGGCTGTGCGGCAGTCGAAAGCTTAGAACGAACTATAAACAGCGAAGTGTCTAAATTGGAGCCTAAGCAATTTTTTATGGCATTGGCTCTTGCCAATCCTAAATTTTTGTAGGGTGATGAATTTTTTTCGGATGCGTAATAAATTCCAATAATTTGCACCAAATGCTCTTTTTTGAGGATACTTTGCATCGAATCGCAATACGCTTGAAAACCTTTTTGTTGAACAGCGCTATACGATGACGATTCAAATAGAAAGGCGTTTCCATGAAAGTTAGCCTTAGGTTTTTCGTTGGCCAAAGTACTTTGGTAGCAAAATCCTTTAAGAGTGCAAGTGTACCGATGCCAACACAAGGCGCACCAAACTATAAAAACAAAAAGGATAATACCACGTTTAAAGCTAATCATTTAAAATTGACCATTTAAGCAGCGCAATTTATTAATTATCTGCATATAGTTTAAAATTATTTTTAGGGTTCGAAAAAATGTTAAGCCAAAAAAAATCCCATCCTAATTAAGAATGGGATTTCACCTAAACCTCTGAAAAACGTATATGACTATTGTAAATAATAATGTACCTAACAACATAAGAATTTACAAAAGGATAGACATTAATAAAATAAAAAAAGTTGCATAGGGGTGCAAATTTTTTTTAAATGCCTGAAATTAAGTGAATTGATTTTTTAAAATCAGATTGCCACCACCGCTGTTATGGCTGGAATTGCTTTTTTTAGGCTATCTTCAATGCCGGCTTTCATGGTAAAACGGCTCATGGTGCATGTGCTACATGTACCCAATAATTTTAATTTAACAACCATATCGGCCGACACGTCAATAAATTCAACATCCCCACCATCGGCTTGCAAATAGGGCCTAACCGTTTCAAGTGTTGATTCAATTTTTGCGCGTAAGTCTTTGCCCGTTTCAATCATGATTGCCTATGCAAATATAGGAAAAGCAGCCGCTTATTTGTTGCCGATGTTAAATTTAAAATAGACCTCGGCTACATTATTCATCTGTTTTTCGGAAACGTCATAAATAATATTTAGTCTGCCTACAAAAGAGGCATGATTCCAAATGCGTCGCTCATACAATAGCCGAGCCATAAACATTTTGCGATATTGGCGATAATCGCCAGGATATTCGCGGCTTTTACTTAGATAGTATGGCTCGCCTAGGGGCGAAATAAATTGATGGGCATCCCAGTAGTTAAACATTAATCCCAAATATTTGTGGTGCAACGACAGCGTAAGGTATTGCCCGTTTCCATCGATAAATGAATCGGCTTTTGCCGAAATCAAATCTTCGTAGAAGACAACGAAGCCTTGGAAATCAATTTTATCAATAAAACTGTTAGGCATCTTTTGGGTAATATGCACGCCATAGGCAAAGTTAAATTGGGTTTTTAAGGGCAAATGAGGTTGTGCGTAAATTTCGCCAC
Organism: Chitinophaga pinensis; assembly: GCA_945878925.1. Taxonomy (GTDB): domain Bacteria; phylum Bacteroidota; class Bacteroidia; order NS11-12g; family UBA9320; genus JABWCE01. The sequence goes on along the minus strand of CAMDXE010000005.1, from coordinate 17,840 downwards.
CTTCGTGCCGCCCAATCACCTGTATTGGAATTTTGAGTTTAAAATTAGTTTTATCGATGCATTTAATGTTTCCACTAAATCCAACCGTAAACCGCTCTTGAGAGGTGGAGGTTCGATAAATCATTTTTTCCCAGTCTACCCAGTGGTCGAAAGTCAAGCGTTTGAATTTTGCTTTAACTTGTAAGCCATTTTCAATCCGTTTATCTATAAAATTTTCGGTGGCGTAAAGCGGTTCAATTAATTTATGGTCTAAACTTCCGTCTAAGGTTCCAAAATTTATTTTTATATTTTTTTTAGAATACGTTAGCGTATAGGTGGGGATCAATTTGCGGAAATCGTTTGATCCAAAATCCTTTTGGATAAAAAGGCCTGCTCTAAAACTAAGGGCTTTGTTGTATCGATAAAAGGCCGAAGGCCACAATTGAGTGCCGGCCCAGGTGGCTCCTTGTTCTATATTGCTGCGATATTCTGTATTGCGCATATAGTTAAGATTGTCAACCATATACCCAAATTTTTTTTTGGTTGATATTAAACTGTCGGGATTTGCGTTAAATAACAAAGAATTATTAAGTTGCGAATAACTTAATTGGCCAATACCTAAACAAATGGCGAGTATTATGTAATTTTTCAACTGGATAAAACGTCAAATATAGCGTAATTAAAAGTGAACCAATCTATAGCAAAGCAATTTGGAATACAATTTGCTTTTAAAAAAACAACTCTATGAAAATCGCAATCCCAATTATTTTAGCCTTTATTTCAAGTAGTTTTAGCTATTTACCGTTACAACAATTGAATTTGGAGCCTAAGCCCAATGCGCATCGCACACAATTGAACAGCGCATTTACCTATGGCGAAGAGCTTAATTACCGTGTACACTATGGATTTATTAATGCAGCCAAAATAAAGTTGAAGGTAAATGCCGAAACAATCTATGTTCACGAAAGGCCCACATATCATTTAGTGGCCGACGGGCGAACCATAAGCACCTTCGATTGGATGTTTAAAGTTAGAGACCGTTTCGAATCGTATTTGGATATGGAGTATATGGCGCCCATCAAATATGTTAAAACAGTTAAAGAAGATTCATATAGCGATGTGGACTGGGTTTTTTTCGATCACGATAAAAAACGAATAAAAGGGAAAAAGAAAAATATGGAATGTCCGGTTTATGTTCAAGATATAATTGGAGCCATTTATTACGCACGAACCATCGACTATAATTCGGCCCGCAAAGGGCAAACCTTTCCTATTGATGTTTACCTCGATCAGCAAATTTATAATTTAGAGTTTAAATATTTGGGCAAGGAAACCATAAAAAGCGACATTGGAAAAGTAAAATGTATAAAAATTAAGCCAAAGGTTGTGGCCGATCGTGTGTTTAAAGATGATAAATCCATTACCCTTTGGGTAAGCGATGATGAAAATAAAATCCCCATTCGCATTGAGGCTGCCTTAGCGGTTGGCTCTCTCAAGGTAGATTTAACAAGCTATAAGGGGCTTAAAAATACGTTTAGCGCCAAATTAAAATAGGCTTACTTTTTTGCTAATTTCGACAGTTTTGAATATTTGAGCCAAACATATTTAGTATTCATGATGGCAATATTCATCCCCGCCTTGCCGTCTAAAAAACCCATTAAAACTATATATTCTTTTATAAATCGAAAAAGTGCTTTAAATAGAAGAGCACCCCTTGATATTCTCATGTTTTTTTCATTCATGGCTTGCGCTGCAATGCTTGAAAATTTTTCGGTTTGTGTTTTTAATTCTTCCAATCCATTGACGGTATAATGCAAGAGGTTGCCGCGTAAATGGCCTATTTTACCCGAAGGGTTTACAATAAATTTATCGTGTGGGTTGTCGCCACCCCATTGTCCAACATCCTGTTTCCAAAGTCTAATTTTTTTATCTGGATACCAAGCCCCATGCCTAATCCATTGGGACCCATAACGGTTCAGTCGGTTCATGCTATACGCATCGCACAACCAGTGTTGTTTTATTTTAAGTATCGATGTTACTAACGTTTCGCTTAATTCTTCATCGGCATCCAAAGATAAGATATAAGGAAATTTGGCATAAGTAAGGGCTCTGTTTTTTTGTTGTATATGGCCATCAAATTCGTGTTGAACAACATGAGCGCCAGCAGCTTTTGCCAAATCGCAAGTTTGGTCGTTCGAATAGGAATCAAGAACCACTACTTCGTCGCAAACCATAAACAGTGAACGAATACATCGCTCAATTTTTTTCTCTTCATTGAAGGCTATAACGACCCCCGAAAGTTTTATACCGTTCATTTATTTTGTAGCACAAAACTACAAAACTTACCTTTGCGGCAATGGGAAAAAACAAACTGGAACGATTCGAACAAAACCTAGGCTTCAAAAATATGGTACAATTGCCCGAATCTATGGCTGGCAAATGGAATGAATTTTTTGGAAACACCAATGGCTTAACCTTAGAATTGGCCTGTGGACACGGGGCCTATACAGTTGGATTGGCCCGATTGTTTGAAAATAGAAATTTTATTGGCATCGACCGCAAGGGAGCCAGAATGTGGAAAGGAGCCAAAACAGCTTTAGACGAAAACCTAACACATGCGGCATTCATGCGTATACAAATCGATCATTGTGCCCTTCATTTCGCGCCTAATGAGGTGGATGAAATTTGGATTACGTTTGCCGATCCACAACCCAATAAGGACCGCAAAAAGCTGACTCACCCCATGTTTTTGGAGCGCTATAAACAGTTTTTAAAACCCAACGGACTTATACATCTCAAAACCGACGATGATCACTTGTATAGGTTTACCCTCGATTTGATTAATGAAAAAAAATATACACTGCTCGAAAATCAAGACGATATTTATGCATGGGCGGGTATAACAGATGAGTTAAAGATAAAAACCTATTACGAACAAAAATGGTTAGAAAAAGGCAAAACCATTAAATATTTGCGCTTTCAACTTTAAAGATTTCTTTCCTTTTTTATGTGGGTATAGGCTTCCTGAATTTTCTTGAATTTTTCTTCGGCCGCCTTGGTTACTTCTTCGCTTTTGGAGGCGTGTTTATCGGGATGATGTTGGCGAGCCAATTTTCGGTAGGTCGATTTAATAAGTTCGTTAGTGGCTTCGCTATCTAAACCTAAAGTTTTATAATGGTCTATTCGTTTTTGATAGGACGTGGGCCGTCCCGACCTCCAATCTTGGGAGTAGGCTCCGCTAAACTTTGCCTTAATGGCTTCAAAATCCCAAAGCGATAGATTTATACCTAAAGAAATATTCTTTATAATCAGCAGTTCATTTTGGCTAAGGTCGCCATCGGCTTTGGCTACGCCAAATAAATAATGTATAAGTTTTACCCTTTCGGATTGAATCATATTTTGCTTAATGCCTTGACAGGCTATTTCCCAACCTATACGCTGCTGCTGCAAAATATCACGAAGCATAAGCATATCAGACTTGGTTTTTTCGATGCCAAAATTTTGTTTATACAGTTCTTTCACAAAGTCAAGCTCGTTGCGGGTAACGGTTCCATCGGCACGAAGCACGGCCGCTGTTAGCACTAGGAACGATTGGCTAAAGTCGACTCGAAATTCTGAACCCGACGAAAAAGGCGATTCGGAATGGGTAGAGGTGCTTACCGACATGTTTTCGAAAAACGAACCAAGGAGATAGCCAATAATGGCGCCAGGAAATTTGAAAACGGCAAACCCAATTAAAGCACAAACAAATTTAATCACTTGGTGGGTTTAATAAAAAAGTCGGAATATTTAATCATCACATTAGCAAAAACGATGTCTTGAATTACAAAACATCGAGGATTAGCATCTAAAAAAGCGTTAAATCGCGAAGGGTCGTGGGTTAATTGGTTGCCATGTGAGTCAAAAAGACTATGGTCGCGCTCGTTTGATTGGCGCAGATAAATTCTTAATTTCTTAACAATTTTTTTCGAATCAGTTACGCTTATTTCACACAAGGGCTTTTGAAGGCGAAGGCTATCCATCTGAGCTTGTTTTAAGGAAATAAATCCTTCACATGTTTTAGTTTTAAACATCCCAAAATACGACTTTACGGCAGCATAATTGAGCTGACCCTTTAAGGCATTTACCGAAGCTATAATATCGAAATCGTTGTTTTTATTGCGGCGTTTTACCGTAAACGATTCATTAGGGTTGGCAGGATAAAAAACATCAACGCATTGAATGTCGTCGGGCTGGTAATCGAAAACCAGTTTACTCACCCATTCATGTTCGGCTATAGGAAAACGGGTGCTCAAAAATCCATCAAACCCTGGAATGTGCGTAATGTATGGGTCTTTGCTGCCTTGCAAATACATATAGGTTCCGCTCATATCGCTTGTGGGGCTACCAACATAAAAGGTTTTGTACAATTCATGGTTGCAATACACCTCTACTTTCGAAGCCAATGTAGCCATACTTGCTATCACATTTTGCCTGGCAGGCAAAGCCACAGGACCTCTTACGCGTACTTTCTTGAGGGTTTCCTCTAAAAAAAAATTCATGAGCGGGATGGAGGCTTCGTATTTTTCATTTACCCACCACACACCCTTCTTTTTTTCGAGCACAACATGGCCTTCAAATTTATTAGAGATAAATATTTTAGTAATGGATTCGGTATTTTTAATCGAAAAGTCGGTTTTAGTTTTATCGGAAGTTCCAGTTTTTATGGGTTTTAGAAAGTACCAAGCCCCTAAGCCGGCCATAATTATGAATAACAGTAAGAGGTATTTTTTTTGCATTTACAAAGAAGCAGAGGTTTTGTGCACTAAAGCTGTGAAATTTGATTAATAGGCCATATTATTTGAGACGCGCACGCCAAACTTCCAATAATTCTTCATCGTGTTTTTTGAAATCCGTATTTTCGGCCTCCTTGGCCAAGGCCAAAGCACGCTCGCTAATGGCAATTGCTTCTTTATACCGCTCAAGTTTGGCCAATATCAATGCTTTTTGGCGCAATATCCAAAATTGCTCGTTTTGGTAAAGGGCTTTATCAATCCATTCGAGGGCCTTGTTCAAATCTTTGTCGTTTTCTAAATAATATATAGCCGACTGGTAATAGGTAGCTTGGCTAATGCCTTTCATTTTATCATCGATTTCGGCCATTACTTTGGTGTCGGTTTCGAGCTTAATATTTATTTTCACCAAAGTATGGTCCCATTTTATTTCCAAATTGCACGATTGAGCCGCCATATCCGAGAGTTCGATGGCCATGGTTTCAATTTTATGGTTTATGGTTTTGGGTTTTACTTTAAACCGAATGAGATCGTCGGATGCTTTGTATTCTTTTCCTACGCCCCAATATGTTGTAACAGTGTGCAGCACTATGGTCCATTCGTCTTTGTCGGGGATGGTGTAAAGGGCATATTCGCCCGCAGGTACTTCATGGCCTTCAATAATAACTTCGTCTTTAAATTTCAGTTTAGTGGAAGCATTGGCCCCGGTGCGCCAAAGTTTTCCGTAAGGCACAAGGTCGCCAAAAATAACCCTCCCTCTAACGCTTGGTCGGCTATAATCGATCACAATTTCGTTGAACCCAATTTCTTGAACCAATATTGAATGAGGGCTCAATTTAGGAGTATTAATTTGTGCTAAGGCCAGAGGCCCTACTAATATACTTATCAAAATTAGAAGGATCAAATTTTTGGGTTTCATAAGCATGGGCATTTCGTCTGCAAAATTATTGTGTTAATTTGTAATAATACGGAAATTTAAAGTAAATATTTCATCGGAAGGACGTGAGTACTGAAAATTAAGTTTTTGGGGCCCAAAAAGGAAAAAAATTAATGCTTGAGCTTAAGATTGGTTTCACCAAAAAGCGAAACCTAAATCTCATCCTTAGCCTCAACCTTTATTTAGCAAATCGCTTTGCGATGCTGTATGTTTGCACTTCTGAAATCTACCCCAATATTTGTACATATTTCATTGTTTATGGTGGCGTTGTTGTATGCTGCAACCTTTACTATTGCCAAAGAAATTATGCCTCAATGGCTAAAGGCCGAAGCATTTGTTACCCTTCGAATTTTAATTTCGGCACTCTTATTTTTAATTCTTCATACCATTTTTATCCGCCAACGTATCAGCAACCGCGACGATTTAAAACGCGTATTTATTTGTACACTTTTTGGTACCTTATTTAACATGCTTCTCTTTTTTAAAGGATTAAGCTATACCCAGAGAATAAATGGCGCAGTTTTAATGATGTTTACGCCAATATTTACGGCAATTATTTCAGGCTTTGTCTTAAAAGAAGGCTTTCGATTATGGAAAATTATTGGATTGCTGATTGCTACCTTAGGAGGTATATTATTAATAGGAGGCACCAGCCTAACCTTTAGTCACCAAACGGTTTGGGGCGATTTGATGATTACAGCCAATGCCATTTTATATGCCGTTTATTTAGTTAAAGTTAAATCACTCATGCTCAAATACAATCCTTTAACAGTATCCACCTATACCTTTGTCATGGGGGGTATTTTAGTTTTGCCTTTTGGGTTTGCGCAACTAATGGATACTGATTTTTCGAGTATTCCGAATCCAATTTGGATAGGTATAGCGTTTGTAATCATTGGAACAACCTTTCTTACGTATTTGCTCAATGCTTGGGCTCTAAAACACGCGAGCCCTTCAACGGTGGGATCTTATATTTATTTGCAACCGGTTTTAGCAACACTTATAGCAGTATTGGCCGGAAAAGAGTGGCTTACTTATGAAAAAGGTATCTTTGCAGCCTTAATTTTTACAGGGGTATATTTAGTTAATAAATCAAAAACACGAAATGCTTAAATCTATGACGGGCTACGGCAGTGCCGAAACAGCTACCGAAACATATCAATATAAGGTAGAATTAAAATCGCTTAATGGTAAATTTTTGGAATTAAACCTACGGATGCCAAAGCGCTTTGGCGACAAGGAATTGGGTTTTAGGAACTATATAAACACACAGGTGATTCGAGGCTCGGTAAGCATTTTTATTAATATCGAAAAACAAAAAAATTCGGAGAGTGGAAATTTGGTGATAAATAAGGCGTTGGCTAGCGAATATTATAAAAATTGGATAGAGTTGGCTGTTTCATTAGGCGCCGAAACCAAGGAAATCTTTAGTGTTTTAATGGCAAATCCCGATCTTATTGAAACCGAAAATCAAAAGTATGAAGAGAGCGAATGGAATCAGCTGATGCTAACCTTTGAAAAAGCGTTTCAAAATTTTGAGGCTTTTCGTGTCGACGAAGGGAAGACATTGTTTACAGTATTAACCGAGCATTGCAAGGTTATTAAACACCTTATTCCCGAAATTGAAATGCACGAGGCTGAGCGTTTTGAATTAACCAAACAAAGGCTACAAAAAAACCTAAGTGAACTTATTTCAAAAGAAGGATATGATAAGAACCGCTTTGAGCAAGAAATGATTTATTATTTGGAGCGACTCGATATCACCGAAGAAAAAAATCGATTAATATCGCATTGCGATCATTTCATCGAAACCCTAAACGAAGAGCAAAATGGTCGTAAATTAAATTTTATTGCTCAAGAAATGGGCCGAGAGATTAATACCATGGGGTCGAAAGCCGGACATGCGGCTATGCAAAAAACGGTGGTGAAAATGAAGGAGGAATTAGAACGGATTAAAGAACAGGTTTTAAATGTTCTTTAAAAATAAAGCACTATTGAATTAAGGATTTGAAAAAACTTATTATTTTTTCGGCCCCATCAGGCTCAGGCAAAACCACAGTTGTAAAACATCTGCTTGAGGTGATGCAAGATGAATTGTCCTTTTCGGTATCGGCCACTACCCGCAAAAAACGACAATCAGAAACCGAGGGAAAAGATTATTATTTTTTGGACGAAATGGTGTTCCGAAATAAAATAGAAAATCTCGAATTTTTGGAATACGAGGAGGTCTATAAAGGGCTGTATTATGGCACTTTATTTGCCGAAATCGAAAGAATTTGGGCTACTGGAAAAGCCGTAGTATTTGATGTTGACGTGTTGGGGGGCTTAGCCATAAAAAAACAATTTGGCCAACAGGCCTTGGCCGTTTTTTTAAGACCGCCGTCCATTGAAGTATTAATGGACCGCCTTCGAAAACGCGATACTGAGGTAGAACATCATTTACAAGAACGAATTGATAAAGCCAATTTCGAACTCGAGTTCGAATCTAAATTCGATAAAGTAATCATTAACAATATATTAAGCCAAACATTGATGGATGCAGAAATGGAGGTTAAATTATTTTTATCCATTTAGATGCTTTTATGTTTTGTTATCATTAAAAATTTGTTATACTTTTGTTGACTTGTGTTGTTACTGACTAATACTAGATGAAAATAGGCCTATACTTCGGATCGTTTAACCCCATTCACACTGGCCATTTAATGGTTGCCCAATTTATGTTAAATCAGGCAGGATTAGATGAAGTTTGGTTTGTAGTTTCTCCTCAAAATCCATTAAAATCTGCTAAGGATCTTTTTCCCGAAAATGATCGCCTCCAAATGGTAAAATTAGCCATAGGAAAGCATAGCAAAATAAAAAATTGCGACATTGAATTTTCGCTTTCACGACCATCGTATACTTCCAATACCCTTAAGGCGTTGCACACAAAATTTCCAGACTTTGAGTTTGAACTAATTATGGGTACCGACGCGCTTCAACATCTTGATAAATGGAAAGATTATGAGCACATTTTGATGAACTATAAAATATTATCGTATCAACGTGAGGGAGCAACAGGAGGTGAATTTTCTAAAAATCAAAAAGTAAAAATTTACAAAGCACCTGCAATTCAAGTATCTGCTACCTATATTAGAGGATTGATGCGCATGAACAAATCGGTTCGCTATTTGGTGCCCGACGAAGTAAACGATTATTTAATCTCGCTTAACTCGGTGCAAGCAATGGTTTCGGCCTAAGAAGCTTTAGGCTCCCAAAGTTCAATTTTATTCCCATCGGGATCCATGATCCAGGCAAATTTACCAAAATCGTCTTCTACTGTTTCGCCAACTATTTCGATACCTTCCGATTTTAAAAGGGCAAGCAAGGCTTCGAGATTGTCAACACGGTAATTAATCATAAACGATTTTGCCGAAGGATTGAAGTAATCCGTATCTTTCGAAAATGGGCTCCAAACCGAATAGGCGGTTTTTTGCGGTTCATCCATTAATCGCCAATTAAACTGAGCGCCCCAGCTTTCCGATTCAATCCCAAGATGGTTTTTGTACCAATCTCTGGTTTTTGCAGGATCGGCAACTTTAAAAAAAATACCGCCAAGACCTGTTACTTTCTTCATGTTTGTATGAGATTTTAGAGAATGCTAATGCTTTGTAAAAATCAAAACTACTCATTAAATTGATTAATATTGCAATTGAATTATTTCCTTTTTAAATTAAGTCAATGCCTTTTTTTAAATCCCTTATCGAAAAAACCAAGAACCTAAAATTTCAAAGAAATATTAGTGCCAAAAGGGGGCATATTCTTCAACTAAAAACCTTAAAAAAACTTCTGTTAAAGGCTCAGTTTACCGACTTTGGCAAAACCTATAATTTTGAAAACTTGGTTCATTCGGATCAATTAAGCCAAGAATATAGAGATGCTGTTCCTTTAGGCGATTATATTCACATGTTGCCTTGGTGGGAGCGTTCAAAACAAGGGCAAGCTAACGTTACTTGGCCAGGCAAAATCGAAAATTATGCTGTAAGCAGTGGCACTACCGACAATAGCAGCAAATATATTCCGGTATCAAAAGAAATGACCCGAGCTATACACCGAGGAAGTCTTCGTCAGTTGATGGCTGTGGTTAGAACCGATGCCCCAAAGGATCATTTAATGAAAAATTGGTTGATGATGGGAGGAAGCACAGATTTAGAATATAACGGCGTATATCATTATGGCGATTTAAGTGGCATTACCACCAAAAAAATACCCTTTTTTGCCCAATGGTTTAGCAAACCCGAACCAAGAATAAAACAAGAACGCGACTGGAACGAAAAAATACAGAGAATGACCCGTGAGGCCATCAATTGGGATGTTGGAATTATTGCGGGGGTTCCGGCATGGGTCCAAATGCTTTTTGAAAACATTTTGAGCCATTACAAAATTTCGAATATTCATGAAATTTGGCCAAACTTAGAAGTTTATATTCATGGAGGCGTGTCGATAAAACCCTATAAAAAAAGCATTGATAAATTGCTTGGTCGCCCCATAAAATATTTCGAAAATTATTTGGCGTCCGAAGGTTTTATGGCTTTTCAGCATCGCGAAGACGCTAGCGGTATGAGGTTGCTGTTTCGCAACGGCATATATTTCGAATTTGTTCCTTTCAACGATACAACCTTTAATGAAAATGGCGAATTGATTGGCCATCCAAAGGCGCTTACTTTGGAAGAAGTAGACGAAAAAACGCATTATGCATTTTTAATTAGCACATGCTCGGGTGCTTGGCGTTATCTGGTAGGCGATGTGGTGCGATTTACGAATCTTAAAAATTGTGAAATTGAAATTACAGGCCGAACTAAATCGTTTTTAAGCTTATGTGGCGAACACTTAAGTGTAGATAATATGAATAGAGCCATAGAGTTGACCAGCAACGACCTGTCGGTAATCTTTAGCGAATACACAGTTGCGGGCATTCCGCATCAAAGTGGCTATTTTGCCCACCAGTGGTATATTGGTTACGATGGCCATGCCTTGGATTCGGAGCAAGTAAAACAGAAATTAGATTTTCATTTAAAACAACTCAACGACGATTATCGAATTGAACGAACCGCAGCTCTTCGCGACATATATGTCCAATTAATTCCCAACAACCTTTTCATAGAGTGGATGGAAAAAAATGGAAAATTTAATGCTCAAACCAAATTTCCTCGGGTGTTGAAAAATGAAAAACTTGAAGATTGGACCAATTTTATGGCCCAATATCAGTCAAGTGTTTCTTTGGCTTAGGGGCCTAAACACGTAGGAGATAAAGTTTAACTTTAGTATACCTAAATTCCCCCTTATTTTTGTTGCATGTTTAGCCACCCTCCTTTTTTAACAAAAGGCGATAAAATTGCCATTGTGGCCACAGCACGCAAAACCAACCGAGAAGAGTTGGCTCCGTTTATGGGCCTTGCCGAACAAGCTGGATTCGAAATTGTGTATTCGCCCCAGCTGTTTGACGAAGAAAGGCAGTTTGCTGGAACCGATCAAACCCGGTCTTCCGATTTTCAATATTGGCTCGATTCGCCTGACGTAAAGGCCATAATAGCGGCTCGAGGCGGATATGGCACAGCAAGAATGATAGATGGCATCGATTTTTCTAAATTTTCAACTAACCCCAAATGGCTTATTGGCTTTAGCGATTTTACGGTCATACATAATCATATTAACGGCAGTTTAAAACAAGCAACTCTTCACGCTGCCATGCCAGCATTTTTAAAAACAGAGAGCCCGCCAGAGGTCGTGCAATCTTTTAAGGAAATGTTTGAAGTATTGCAAGGCGCATGGCCAGTTTACCAACTTCCTCAACATCCGCTTAATGATCCTGGCCCTTGCAATGGGGTATTGGTTGGAGGAAATTTGTCGGTTATGTATTCCACTATGGGTTCGGTTTCGGAAATCGACACCAATAATGCCATCTTGTTTTTAGAAGATCTGGATGAGTATTTGTATCATATCGATCGCATGATGGTATGCCTCAAACGCGCTGGAAAACTAAAAGCCTTAAACGGAATTATCGTTGGCCATATGAGCGATATGCATAACCGCGGGACCCCATTTGGCAAAACGGCCGAAGAAATTATCAAGGAGCACGCTTGCGATTTAGGCATCCCGCTGTACTTCGGTTTTGAGGCAGGTCATTTGAAACTTAACCACCCTTTAATATTTGGGTTAGAGGTGAAAATTGAAAATAATTGCCTTACTTTTGGTGCTTTAAACTAGAGTTTGAAAAAAGCATTAAAACAATTTGCTGTATTTTTTGTGATTGGCTGTTCGGCAGTGGCCATCGATTTTGTGGTGTATAATAACGTGCTCGATTTGTTGTGCCCTGGATGTGCCAACGAAGCCAATTTTAAACATTATTTCTTAAATTTTAACAGCGCGGATGTGGCCAAAGCCATTGGGTTTATGTGCGGTTCATTTTACACATACTATATGAACAAGCGCTTTACTTGGAAACAAAATGACCGAAACAACCGACGTTTGGTGCGATTTTTTGCACTTTATGCCATTTCGTTTGTTATCAATATTTTGGGTAATAAATGGGCATTAACCTGGCCCGATGAATTGGTGCCAATGGTTAAAATAAAAGATTCAGCCTTTTTATTCGCAACGGGATTGAGTGTTGTTGTTAATTTTTTAGGTCAAAAACTTTGGGTTTTTAATTCAAACATCTCGTTAATAGCCAAGTTTCGTAATAAAATATCTTCAGTTTCCTAATTTATTAAGGGTGAACACCAATCGTCTCATTTTGCATCTGGGATCTAATATGGGTGATCGATTTGCCAATCTGTCAAAAGGCATTGAGGGATTGGAATTAGAATTTGGAAAACCTGCCCTCCAATCGAAAATTTATGAAACCAAGGCTTGGGGCAATACCGATCAGGCAAAATTTTTGAATATGGCCGTCCTTTTCAATTGCAATCAAGCCCCCAATGCCATATTAGAAAAGCTTAAAAATTTGGAAATAAAAGTAGGACGAAAATCAAGAGCTCATTGGCAAGAACGCGAATTGGACATTGATATTATATTTTATGAAAACAATATTATTAATACCCCAATGCTTATCGTTCCTCATGCGCTCATGCACGAGCGCAATTTTGTGCTAAGGCCCCTTGATGAAATTTGTCCCCAATTTATACATCCAGTTTTTAAAAAAAACATAAGTGAACTTCTGGAAATGTGTTCTGATAAACTTGAGGTAAACGTATGGAAAGCCAATTAAACGCATTTCCACTGTATTGTTTGCCGTCCCTTAGCTTTTTAAGGGCCTTTACAGAGGCCGATAATGCCCAATTCACCTTGGGCGAAAAGTTTGAAAAACAAAGCAACCGAAGCCGATTTACAATCGCCGGTCCCAATGGATTGCAACGCCTAAGTCTTCCATTGGTTCATGCCAGCTGTCATTCAGCGATGTGTGATGTCCAATTAGATTACGCTCAACCCTGGAACATTAAGCATTGGCGAAGCATTGAGACGGCTTATAATAAAGCGCCATTTTTCGAATATTATGCGCACCATTTTGAATCCCTATTCAAAAATCATTATTTTTTACTGGCCGATTGGAATTTGGAAGCTCTTAAAAGTTGTTTAAAGTGCATAAAACAGCCGGACGATTTAAGCCTAAATTTTAACAAATGCCAAACCAACCAAACTCAATTTACAATAAATTCGGAAACGTACAATCAAGTTTTTATTGAAAAAAGCGGCTTTATTGCCAATTTGAGCATCCTCGATCTCATCTTTAACGAAGGGCCAATGGCCAAAGATTATTTTTGAGGTAGCTTATTCAAACGCTTCAATACATTTTCAACCCTTTTTATTTTGGTTGGTTTATCCATATCGCCCAATCGCGACATTAGAGCAGAACAAAACACCTCTTTATTTTCAAGCGCCACTATAGGCAATGCATTTTCGGCATACATAGGCAATTGATTAGCCGCGCAGTTCAACATTTGCTCGATGAGTAGTGAAAAAGCCGCGTCTTTATAGGCCTCAAAAGTGCATAGTTTTGTTAATATAGCCACTGTTTGGTCGCGAGTGATTACAGTACCCTTATCGGCTGTTTGGCACAATTTAACAATGGACAAATAAATGGGATGAGGATTTAACAACGTTAGCCGATTGAGAGCCGACATGGCCCCCCAAACCATACGGTTATTTGGGCTATCCAATAAGTTTATGAATTCGTTGGTATAAGCAACAATGAGAGAAGGTTTGATTTCGCCAATTTCATAAATTACCTTTATACAATTGTTTTGATAGGTGCGAGTCCATAAGTTGTCTACCATACATTTGATGGCCTCCTGATCGTTATTGGCCACAAGACGGGCGGCTAATTCAATATTTGGCCCCTCATCCCTCCGTCCAAGCGAACTGGATAAGTGGGTTAAAATGGATGGATGCATTTGACTTGGTATTTTATTTTGCATAAATAGGAAGGGATTAAAAAAGCTTTAAAAAAAAGGGATTAAAAGCACGACTGTTTGCAAAAAGCCTTTCCATTCAGTTCTATTATATGGGCATTCGAGATTATTTTTTATTTCAATTTCTGTCATAATTCAATGTCTTTGTTTAATATTTCGGCTAATTGGTGCAGTTTATCAGCCAATAATTTTTTGTCAATCAATTTGGTTTCGTATTCGGCAATTATTGCAGGGCTTGTGTTTCGCGCCATTGCATATTCGACCACTTCTGTATCTTTTCCTTTACATAGCAATATACCTATGCTCAGATTTTCATTATGGCGTTTCACGTTCCTGTCCAATGCCTCCAGATAAAAGTTGAGCTTTCCTAAAAACTCAGGTTCAAACTCCTGAATTTTCAATTCAAACAAAACAAGGCATTGTAAATCTCTGTGATAAAACAACAAGTCAGTGTAATAATCTTTATTTCCAACCTGCAAGCGAAACTGATTACCCATATAAGTAAATCCTTTGCCTACCTCCAAAATGAATTTTTGAAGGTTGAGTATAATAGCCATTTCAAAGTCTTTTTCAGAGTGCCCATCCAGTAAGTTGAGAAATTCAAAAATGTATGGATCTTTGAAAATATTTTGAGATAATTGTGCCACAGGTAGCGGCACAATTTGGTTACCTAATAGCGTTCTTTCGTAAGTACCTGTATTTATAGTTCTTTCCAGTTGTTTAACGGTAAGTTTTTCGCTTATGACTTTCTCTATGTAAAAAAATAGCTCCTCTATCTTTTTTACTTTCGAAAGTAATACCAAATGTAGTGTCCAGTTAATTTGTGTCATTGCAGATGACACAAAATTATTAGCTTCATTTTCAGTTAATTGCAATTGTGTCATCACCGATGACACAATTTGAGGACTTGAATAAGTTTCATAAAATTGTTTCATCCTATACAAGCCCCTTCGGTTAAAACCTGAAAGCCCAGGTTGTTTTGAAGCGATAAAATCAGCTAATTCCTGAACTGTATTTTCGCCCCAATTGCCAACATTTACTTTTTCTGAAACTATCTTACCTACATTAAAATATAATAAAACTAATTCAGTATTTGCTTTAGCATACACGCGGTATTTTGCCTCTTGAATGAGGATTAAAATATGTTCAAATTCCGCATTATTGATTTTTAATTGTTTCGTTTCCATTTTACACA
The DNA here is from genome assembly GCA_945878925.1 of Chitinophaga pinensis. GTDB lineage: Bacteria > Bacteroidota > Bacteroidia > NS11-12g > UBA9320 > JABWCE01. The sequence goes on along the minus strand of CAMDXE010000005.1, from coordinate 2,510 downwards.
AATGCTCTGAAATGATAATTTTAGGCGGCAAGGGTTCTACTTCCTTTTTCGCCTATAGCTCTATTTTGGAATTGTATTTTCTCGAAAGTTTTACCAACTACATTGCTAATTTTATTGGATTTGTTTCGTTTCTTAATTTATAAACTTCATTGGTCAAGTTGGTGTGGCAAAACCAAATGTGCTAAAATGTTTGGTTGCCTTTGGTTTTTTAATGTACGTTGATGTAAGGCTGCAGGTCGCTTAGGGTTGATAGTAACGTTTTGCAGCTACCCGAAGACGGGGCTTTCGGAGCACCAATCTGTCAAGATACCTAACGTTTATTAATTGCTCAAATGTTTCTATTCGCACCGTCAGCCCACTAACGCTATGCCCGTGTTATAGGGCGTTTTTAATTTTTCTGTATGTCCGTCTCACTTCAACAAACCACACAATTGTCAAGAGAGGCAAAACTATAATTGATATTTTATTCAAAGTGATTGCTGTTCCAAAGTCAAGATGAATGAGATGCTGTATAGCCCTTGTCATTCCACAGCCGTAGCACTTTGTGTCAAACAGTAACACAGATAAACAAACAGATTGTCCGTTGTCAAAAAAGTCTGCGCCTAAAATTAGCAACACCAATGGAATCAATAATAACACGATGACATATAAAATAAGGAATATTTTTTTTGAAATCACTTGTTAAAAATTATCCGTATAATTTCCGTTCTTTGGTTTCAGTCCACCAGTCAAAAATAAGATACCATCTATTAGCCAACCGATTCCGCACAATCCTCCTGTAAGTAAATATAAAACTCCCATACTAATATGCCCTAAATAAAAACGGTGAATTCCAATAAGCCCTAAAAAGAACCAAAGCAAAACTGCCACTATTAAGCTTCTGTCTCCAGATGTACTTGTTGGAATAATTGATGAACTATTTGTAGTAATAATGTCTTTGGAGCCATTGGGATATTTAATGCTAAATACTTTTGATTTTCTAATAGAAATAGTCGGACCATTTTGATTATCACATTTCTTATATTTTATTTCAGATTGCCCAATTTCCAGCACCTTTACTTTTAATTCTTCTCCATTTTTAAGTGTCAAAATATCACAATCTTCATTGGAACTAATATGACGGGGATTTAATTTTGTAGTAGTATAAATTTCTTTTTGAGGTAAGGAAATTGGCTTTGGAGTTACGAATATTATTGAATTGTCAGTTGAAACAGTCTCCGTTTCAATTGTTGTGTTACTGTTGATATTTGGTTGCTCTGTTTGATAGCCTATCTCGGTTTTATTCTCGATTGATTTTTTTATATTGTCCTTGCTCGCCAATTCATTTTTGTTGCGATTATGTTTACCGTTTAGCCACTCGATGTGGTAACCAGACCTATAAACGCGTTTTTCCATAGTGCAGGAAGTCAGAACGAACATGATTGCCAAGCTGATGAACGAAAATTGCTTAATTGATTTCATTTTGATTTTAAGTTATTTGTAAGTTTAAATTTGTACACTGTCGAAAATTGCTGTCACGATGTGTTGTCAATGAAAATTCTTGGCGATTCTCGAGTCTGTCAGAGTCCACTACGTCGTCATGTAAAATGCCTCATAATGGGTAGATATGCACTATCAAGTTTCGCCTATTTATATTCAAATATATTTGAAAACTATTATAAATCAAAGGATAAGATAATTTTCTGAAATTGACCCAAATTAAACAAGAAGGAGTGCATGACTTCAATCTGTGGCTAATGCTGAAGATCGGAAGACCATAAAAAAACCCTCCTCCATTGAAGTGGGTTTGTGGTAGCCCCGACGGGAATCGAACCCATATCTAAAGTTTAGGAAGTCTTTATTTTATCCTTAATAACTTTTTTGTATCTATCTTAAAATCAATACAATTAAATTATTTTTAAAACACTCTAAAATTCAATTTGTGAGATATTTGTGAGACCAGAGTCATAATCTCGTTTTTTGTGAAGTTAATTTTCTATCCCAAAAATTGTGAGATTTTTTGTGAGGTTTCTTAAAAAGAAAAATTAATAAATCCTTCTAAAATACTGGTAGCCTCGGCGAGAATCGAACTCACATCAATTGTTTAGGAAACAACTATTCTATCCATTGAACTACGGGGCCATTGATTTTCAGAGGTTTATATTCTGAAAATAGTAAGTACAAAGAAAGGGAAATTTAGGGAAATTATCTATCAAAGTTTTTGGGGATTTCCCTTTTAAAAGTTTTGAATTGCTTCATCTTTTAACCGTTCTATTTCAGAAGCATAAATTTGCCAGGAACATCCAGGGGCATCTTGTCTTGCTTTTAATTTCCCAACAAGGCACTTGTAGGCTATCGTTGAATATTTTAATCCGGTTATTTTGCCAAATTCTTTAGGAGAATAGAATTCTTTTGCATCCGATTTGCCATTAAGTATATCTTTTAACCTTGTAAAGATTCTTTTTTCCATTTCTGTCAGGTCAAATTTTGTAGCCAAATCTTCGAAATTCATTTCTTTTGATATTTGCTTA
>CAMDXE010000004.1 GCA_945878925.1 Chitinophaga pinensis | reverse complement strand
TAAGGTTGACGATAAATAAAAATTGGGCATTCATCATTAAATATTGCCCCGAAATAAGAAAAAAGGTAACAATCAAATACAAAACGCTATGAACCGGATTGCGCGCTGCAATCATCATTATAGCTGTAAGTATGGTTAACCCGCTTAGGATGTAAAATAGATAGTTTAACACGATAATCTTTTGCTTTTAATTGTCATTGTATTTATGTGTTACCACATTTGATTCTTGTCGTTTCGATACATCAATTCTATTGTCCATCGATTCTACCAATTTATCTTTTCCATAAATAAAATCTTGGCGATCGTAAAACGAAGGCATGAGTTCTTGGGTTAAAAATATGGCTTCCTTTGGACAAGCCTCTTCGCACAATCCACAAAAAATGCAGCGAAGCATGTTTATTTCATACACGCTTGCATATTTTTCTTCGCGATACAAATTTTCTTCGCCTTTATTGCGCTCTGCCGATACCATGGTAATAGCTTCGGCTGGGCATGCCACGGCACACAAACCACATGCGGTGCATCGTTCGGCTCCTTTATCGTCGCGTTTCAAAACATGTTTTCCACGATACACTTCCGACCTTGGTCGTTCTTCGTCGGGCCATCTAACCGTAGCTTTTTTCTTAAAAATATGTTTAAAGGTAATAAACATCCCTCCAAGGATAGCCGGAAGATAAATGCGCTCCATAAACGTCATGGCAGTTTTGGTTACGGCTTTGCTTCTATTGGTAAAGGGCTTCATTAATTTTGCAATATTAGGGTTTAAAACATGGTATTAAAAATGGCCATAAAATCGTCTTTAAAAGTTAACCAAGCTCCTGTTATCATTAAATTGATAATGGCTAAGGGTATTAATTTTTTCCAACCTAAATGCATTAACTGGTCGTAGCGGAATCGTGGAATGGTCCAACGTACCCACATAAAAAAGAATATAAAAAATGTAATTTTTGCAAAAAAAACGCCAACGCCTATAAGGGTTATCGCGTTAGCCGACAAACCCAGATCGTTCATAAAAGGAAAATTATAGCCTCCAAAAAACAATACTGAAATAACAGCTGCCGAAATAAACATATTAATGTATTCGGCAAATAAATAGAATCCCAGTTTCATGCTGCTGTACTCGGTATGGTATCCCCCAATTAATTCGGTTTCGCATTCTGCCAAATCGAATGGCGCGCGATTGCATTCGGCAAAAGCACATACTATAAACAATAAAAATGCTAAGGGTTGATAAAAAACATTCCATTGTCCACCGCTTTGCGACTCAACAATATCTTTTAAACTCAACGAACCAGTGGTCATCACCACAGCCAATATGGCCAAGCCCATGGCCAGTTCGTAACTTATCATTTGTGAACTAGCTCTAACGGCCCCATATAGCGAATATTTATTATTGGAGGCCCAGCCCCCAATCATTATTCCATATACCCCAATGGATACAAAACCCATTATGTATAAAATTCCAATATCAATATCAGCAATCTGCAGGGTAAAGGTTTCGCCAAATAGGCTAAGCGTGCCTCCCCATGGAATAACGGCTCCCGTCATACAAGCGGTAAACATGGCAATGCCCGGCCCAAGTATAAACAACCATTTCTCAGATTTGTTGGGGATAAAATCTTCTTTAAAAAACATTTTACCTCCATCGGCCAAAGGTTGCAATATACCCCAAGGACCTGCTCTATCGGGCCCAATTCTATCTTGCATTACAGCAGCAACCTTGCGCTCCATATAGGTAGAATACATGGCCACCACAAGCGTTATAGAAAAGATAACGATTATTAAGCCAATTTTAATTATTAATAATGTACTCATGATGCTACTTTTTCAATTCTTTTGTCGAATCAGACGGAGTCAATTCGTAATGGCCTTGCCCAATAACTGAATCTCGTTCGATATGACGTGGGCCTTCAATGGTCCATTTGGCTAAATCCTTTGTGTCGAACCTACACGTATTGCAAATAAATTCTTTGACTTCACCATATTGATCTTTGCGGCCTGTAATCCGATAAATTTCATCTCCAAACATCCATGCCACAGTTTCACCCGAACATTTATCGCAGTTTCGATGGGCATTCATTGGATTCAAAAACCAAACCCTGCTTTTAAATCGCGCGGTTCTGTCTGTTAATGCGCCCACAGGGCACACATCAATCACATTTCCGCTAAACTCATTGTCGATGCTGCTTTCTATATAGGTTCCAATTTCGGAGGCATCTCCTCTGTTGAGCACCCCATGAACTCTTTTTTCGGTAAGTTGATCGGCCGTATTTACACATCGATAGCAAAGAATGCATCGGGTCATGTGCAATTGTATATTGGCCCCTATGTCAATTTTGTCGAACGTGCGACGGTCTTCTTCATAGCGGGTTCCAGATGCTCCGTGTTCGTAAGCCAAATTCTGAAGATCGCATTCGCCAGCTTGATCGCAAACAGGGCAATCGAGAGGGTGGTTTATTAATAAAAATTCGACCACACCCTTGCGTGCATCCAATACTTTGGCGCTCGTTTTATTACCTACCTCCATTCCATCCATTATAGGCGTAGAACAGCTTGCTACTAATTTTGGCATGGGTCGCGGGTCTTTTTCCGAGCCTTTGGTTACCTCTACCAGGCATGTTCGGCATTTGCCACCGCTAACATCCAATTTACTGTAATAGCACATGGCAGGTGGCACACAGTCGCCTCCAATTTGTCGTGCTGCATTCAAAATTGTAGTACCTTCTGCTACTTCAATGCTATGTCCGTCGATGGTTACTTTTGGCATTTTTTTATACTGCTAATGCTGGTTCGTTTACCAAACCATAATTTCCTTTTAAACACTTTATGGGTTCTTTGATATGCCACTCGAATTCTTCACGAAAATGACGGAGGGCTGCTGCAACAGGCCATGCGGCTGCATCGCCTAATGGGCAAATGGTATTGCCTTCTATTTTGCGCTGTACGTCCCATAATAAATCGAGATCGTGCATATGGCCGTGTCCGTTTTCGATACGGTGCAATACTTTTTCCATCCAACCTGTTCCTTCGCGGCAAGGGCTACATTGCCCGCAACTTTCATGGTGATAAAATCGTGTAAAATTCCAGGTATTCCTTACCACACATTGATCTTCATCAAATACAATAAATCCACCAGAGCCCAACATGCTCCCCGTAGCAAATCCACCGTCTGAAAGCGATTCATACGACATAAGTCGCTGCTCGCCAGCAGCCGTTTTAGTTACTAAGTAATGGGGCAAAATAGGTACAGATGAACCTCCAGGGACACAGGCCTTTAGCCTTTTGCCTCCCTTTATTCCTCCACAATATTCATCCGAATATAAAAATTCTTCAACCGATATACCCAGTTCAATTTCATAAACGCCTGGCTTGTTAACGTTTCCGCAAGCCGAAATTAGTTTGGTACCCGTGCTTCGGCCGATGCCTATTTTTGCATATTCTTCGCCTCCTCGGTTAATGATAGGAACAACTGAGGCTAAGGTTTCTACATTGTTTACCACTGTTGGGCTTTGCCATAAACCTTTTATGGCAGGAAAAGGAGGTTTAATCCTGGGATTACCTCGTTTACCCTCCAGCGATTCTATTAAAGCGGTTTCCTCTCCACAAATGTAGGCTCCAGCTCCTGGGCTCACATAAAGATCGAGATCGTATCCACTTCCTTTTATATTTTTTCCTAACCAGCCTTTGGCATAAGCTTCGGCAATTGCTTTTTCGAGTATATGCAGTATCCACATAAATTCGCCTCTTATATAAATGTAGGAAGTATGGCAACCTAATGCAAAACTGGATACAATCATTCCCTCAATTAGTAAATGAGGGTTTTTTTCCATCAAATATCTATCCTTAAAAGTGCCAGGTTCCGATTCGTCGGCATTGCAAAGTAAATAACGAGGCACGCCTTCGGGTTTTGCAATAAAACTCCACTTCATTCCGGTAGGAAAACCTGCTCCTCCTCTTCCTCGTAATCCTGATTTTTTAACCTCTTCTAAAACTTCTTCAGGCGACATACTTTTCAAAACCTTGGCTATTGCTTGATACCCGCCTTGCTTTGCATAGCCCTCATAGGTTTGAATATTTTCAATATGTACGGTGTCTAATAGTAGTTTCTGTCCCATCTATTTTGTTTTAAATCCAACATCCATTCTTATAAACTGACCATCCTTACTTTCACACATCGTTACATATTTTTTATTGACATAAAGAAACATATTTTCCATTTGAATCGTTTTTTCGGCTATTGGCAATTGTTTTTTTAAATCCCCAATGGATGTGGCCGAATTTATGGCCAACTGATTTAGATTAAGGGTGACATTAAATGCGTTCTTAGGTTCGTCATCGGTTGTGCCTTTGGTAAATAAAAATGAATAGGTAATTCCTTTTTTTTCTTTGTGAATCGTAAATCCAAACTCATCAAAAATATATAGGGTTTTGCCTGTTTTTTCAACTTTGCGATACTCCCTGTCGATAATCATCAGTACATCATTGAACTTTGAATGGTCGATTTGTTTATCGTTGATTTTTATTGAAAAATTGGCCGTATCTATTTGAATAGTTGGGGGTTTTGTGGCCTCGGCCTTAATGGCCAAAAACAGAACCATAAAAACCATACTTAAATTTTTTATACCCAATGTATTCATGTTCTAATTTTGTGCTGTTCGAAAAGTGTTTAAAATTCCATCCACTTTTTCTTCCGTTAAATTTTCATAATAGGTTTCGCCAATTTGAAACATGGGCCCATACCCACAAGCACCAAGGCACTCTACGGTTTTTAAAGTAAATAATCCATCTGCAGTGGTTTGACCAGGCTTAATTTCTAATGAATTTTCTAAATGGCGTATAATATTTTCGGCCCCAACCAAGCAGCAAGGCCCCGTACGGCATACCTCAATAACCACTTTACCAACGGCTTTAACATTGTACATGCTATAAAAGGTAGCTACCTCATACACTTCAATTGGATTGAGGTGCAGCAATCGCGCCACGTAATCCATTGTATCGGCGCTTAGCCAATTTCCAAATTCGTTTTGCGCCAAATGCAGTACTCTTAGAATAGCGCTTTTTTGATTCCCTTCGGGAAACTGTTTTATTATCCTATCAATTTCTTTAAGGATTTCTGGTTTAAATTCTTTGATTTCACCCATAGATTTATGCATCTAATTCACCGGCTATTACGTTCATGCTGCTCATGGTTAAAATGGCATCGCTAAGCAACGATCCTTTTATCATTTCGGGATAGGCTTGGTAGTAAATAAAGGATGGTCGTCTGAAATGTAAGCGATAAGGCGTTCGGCCTCCATCGCTTATTAAATAATAACCCAACTCGCCATTGCCCCCTTCTACCGAAAAATAAACTTCGCCTTTTGGAATAGCCATTTCGCCCATTACTATTTTAAAATGATAGATTAAAGCTTCCATACTTCTGTAAACATCTTTTTTGGCAGGTAAATAATATTCGGGAACATCGGCGTGATAATTTCCGGCTGGCATTTTATCGAGTGCCTGACGAATAATAGAAAGGCTTTGATGAATTTCTTCCTGCCTTACATTAAAACGATCGAAAGTATCGCCACTTTTTCCAACGGGCACACAAAAATCAAAATCTTGATATGACGAATAGGGGTTCAATACCCGAACATCGTAATCAACACCTGCTGCTCTTAAATTTGGCCCTGTAAATCCATAGTTCAAAGCGCGTTCGCCACTTATGGGCCCTACTCCAATAACCCTATCCATAAAAATTCGGTTACGGCAAAGCAAATTTTCAAAATCTAACAGGCGCTTCGGAAATTCTTTTAAAAATAAATTAATTTTTTGGTAAAACTCCTCGTTAAAATCTCTTTCGAACCCGCCAATTCGTCCAATATTAGTGGTAAGTCGGGCACCGCATACCTGCTCAAATAAATCATAAATTCGCTCGCGCTCTTGAAAAATATACGTAAATCCAGTAAGAGCTCCTGTATCTACCCCAATCACACTATTGCATACTAAGTGATCGGAAATACGCGCCAATTCCATGATAATAACCCGCATATAGTCCACTCTTTTAGGAACTTCGATGCCAATTAGTTTTTCAACCGTCATATCCCATCCTAGGTTATTGATGGGCGATGAACAATAATTCAATCTATCGGTTAGCGGTGTAATCTGATTATATGGGCGGCGTTCGGCAATTTTTTCGAATGCCCTGTGAATATATCCAATGGTTTGGTTGGCCGATTGTATTCGCTCGCCATCCATGGTCAATACATTTTGAAAAATTCCATGGGTGGCAGGATGAGTTGGACCTAAATTTAGGGTGGTTAGCTCGCCATCCATGCTATCGCTCTTATAGTTTTGAGGAATATTATTCATGGTTAATTTTTTCGGGCTAATGCTTTTTTATCATCAAACGTAACTTCTTCGTTTCCTCCTCTTCCAAAAAATCGGTCGTCTTTATCGGTACGGGTATCATCTTCCATGGGGTATTCCTTACGCATTGGGAAATAATCCATGTCTTCCATATTTAAGATTCTTATTAAATTAGGGTGTCCTTCAAAATTTATACCATAAAAATCAAAAGTTTCTCTTTCCATCCAATTCGCCGCCGAATATATATTGCATAGCGTAGGTACATTTAAATCCAATCGACTTGCAAATGTTTTTAAACGCAATCTGACATTTTGTTCCAAATTATGGAGGTGATAAACAATAGCAAATTCCTTATCGATATCGTTAGGATAATGCACCCCACACAAATCGGTTAAAAACATAAAATTCGTGTATTCATTAGTCTTCAACCAATTAATGACTGGAATTATATTAGCTTTCGGTATTTCAATGGTCAATAAGCCATGAGGCTCAGATGAATTATCCATTATTCCAGGAAATTCGCTTTCGATTGCTTTTAATAAATCGCCGTTGTTCACTTCGTTCTAGGTAATATTATAAGATTCGAGTAAGGTTCTATATTCTTCAGTATAACGGCGTCGTATGCTCTCGGTTTTAACCAAATCTTGAATTCGCATGATGCCATCAATAATTTGCTCGGGGCGCGGAGGGCAACCTGGCACATAAACGTCAACTGGAATTACCTTATCAATACCTTGCAAAACACTGTATGAATCGAAAATACCACCACTGCATGCACAAGCACCCACCGATAATACCCATTTTGGTTCGGCCATTTGCTCGTAAACCTGGCGCAAAATTGGACCCATTTTTTTTGATATTGTACCCATCACCATCAATAAATCGGCTTGGCGTGGCGAAAAACTCATGCGCTCCATTCCAAATCGAGCCAAATCGTAATTCGAACCCATGGTAGCCATAAACTCGATGCCGCAACATGAGGTGGCAAAAGGCAATGGCCACAATGAATTTGCTCTGGCCAAACCTATTACATTGCTCAATTTGGTGGCAAAAAATCCTTCACCTTCTAAGCCCTTTGGGTTTTGTGCTAATGTTAATTCTTCCATAGATTAGTTATTAATCGTCCCATTCGAAGGCTCCTTTTTTCAAAACATATAAAAAACCAATCATAAAAAACCCAACAAACATTAATACCGCTAAAAATCCTGCTTGACCCATTTCTTTAAAATTTACAGCATAAGGGTAAAAGAAAATAATTTCTACATCGAACAGCACAAATAAAATGGCTGTCATAAAATATTTAACCGAAAACGGAATGCGTGCATTTCCCTTGGCTTCAATTCCACACTCGAAGTTATCCTGTTTATTTTTGGTTTTTTTGTAGGGTCCAAGAATATGGGTTACGATGAGCACAAAACCGACAAAACCAAGTGCAACAGCAGCTTGAATTAATATTGGCAAATAATTGGCAGGTGCGTTCAATGGGTTTTTAATAAAAGTACGCGAAATTAGATGAAATTACAGAATCTTCAAAACGGTTTTAAAACACTTTTATGCAATTAAGAACCATTTTAAATGATAGACGTTTAATGGAATATGATTTAATCGTTAACGGACATGGATTGGGCCTTTTCATATTTTAATACTCCTCCCCAAAACCTCATTTGTCGCATGGCAAATCGTTGTCGTTTTTGGGTGTAATGGCTTGGATTGGTGGCCGAAAATTTTCGAGGATTTGGCAAGATAGCTGCAATAGCAGCAGCTTGCTTATTTGATAGTTCATCGGCCGATTTATGAAAATATGTCTGTGAAGCCGCTTCGGCGCCATAAACGCCATCGCCCATTTCAATAATGTTTAAATACACTTCCATGATGCGCTCCTTGCTCCAAAAGATCTCAATCAAAAATGTAAAATACACTTCGAGTCCTTTGCGCAACCAACTTCGCCCCTGCCATAAAAATAAATTTTTGGCAGTTTGTTGGCTAATTGTACTGGCTCCCCGTTTTCTCTTTTTCCATTTGTTTTCGGCCAAGGCTTTTTTAATAGCTGTGAAATCAAACCCGTTGTGAATCAAAAAATTTTGATCTTCGGTACATACCACAGCCAACTGCAGCGAATTAGAGATGTTATCCAAGGATTCCCAATCTTTATTTAACTTTAAAGATTCGCCCTCGGCTTTTTGTTCAATGCATCGGCTTATCATTAAAGGAGTTATGGGTACTGGAATCCATTTAAAAACCATAACGAGCAATAAGGAAATTGCCAAAAAATAAATACTGATGCGCTTTATTAGTTTCCATATTACCCAATTGGCCATTGCTTTTAACATTCCGCAAATCTAAAATTTGATTTTAATTATCACGCTTATTTTTGAACTTATGAAAATTAAGCCTAAAAAATGCAAGGAATTTTATTGCTTGCGCACATTTATCTATTTTTGCAACCCATGGAATTACTACAAAGCTTAAGCGACTATTTTTTACATTTTGTTGACTATTTTCTTCATTTAGATGATAACCTAAAAATATTGCTCGACAATTATGGAGCCTGGACCTATGCCATTTTATTTTTAATCATTTTTGTTGAAACTGGAATAGTAGTTATGCCTTTTTTGCCAGGCGATTCTTTACTATTTGTGGCCGGTAGTTTTGCGGCTTTGGGTAATTTTAACATCGTTTATTTAATTGTTTTATTAATTATTGCAGCTGTTTTGGGCGACAATACCAATTATTGGATTGGAAAATTCGTAGGCGACAAAGCCATTCAATGGAAATTTAGAGGCAAGCCAATTGTCAATCCTAAATACATAGCTAAAACCGAAAAATTTTATGATAAATATGGGGTAAAAACCATAATTCTTGCTCGTTTTGTACCCATTGTACGAACCTTTGCTCCTTTTGTAGCCGGGGTTGGCGAAATGAAATATAGCCGATTTTTGGGCTACGATATTATTGGTGGCATCCTTTGGGTGAGCATTGCTACATTGGCTGGCTATTGGTTTGGAGGAATGGACGTGGTTAAACAAAATTTCGAATTAGTGGTTGTGGGCATTATTTTTATTTCGGTAATCCCAATTGGCATTGAAATTGTTAAAAATAAATTTTTTTCTACAAAATCATAAGCGCCATACGTTTAATCGACAGATAAATTTAGTAACATTGCAGTCAAACTTAATTTAAAAATTATAATGTCAGAAGAAACAGCTCCTTATAATCAAGAGGAAAACGACAAAAAATGGCCTTTATGGTGGATTGTCTTTCCTATTCTATTAGTCCTGTCGCTTTGCGCTACGGGTTATTTATATTCTAAATATTACGATTCGACGCATGCTGCCGATGGGCAATCTTATGAATCGATTTATAAAGACGCTGTAGCCAAACACAGCGAAGAAAAAAAGATGCTAAAACGCGAGTTGGATGAAATAAAGGCCAAATTAGAAGAAGCCATTCAGAACAACGCAAGTTTATTGGCCAATAACATGGATTTGGAAGCAAAGCTCGATGCCAAAACTTTAGAATTATTACGAAAAATTAAGTCGGGCGGCCTTGGCAATCCTAAAGCCTTGCGTGAAGCTAAAGCTGAGATTGAACGCCTTAAGGACCTTCATCAAATGCTTATTACCAAATCTGATTCATTAACGGCCAGCAATCAAGAGCTTATAGCCAAAGTATTGGAAACCGAAAGCAGTGCCGAAGAAGCGCGCAGCAAAGCCACCGAATTTGAAGATCAAAAAAATGTATTGCAAGAAAAGATAAAAAATAGTTCGCTTAGTGCCTCCGATTTAAAAGTTATTGGAATGCGCAAAAAAGGATCTGCTGAGGAAGAAACTTTTAAAGCCTTTAAAACGACTAAATTAAAGATAAGCTTTACCATCCTTGCAAACGACTTGGTAGAAGCCGGAAACAAAGAAGTGACGGTTCGTTTAATAGGTATTAACAACGAGGTATTAACCAATAATAATGAAACTTTAACTGATACCGATAAACTTTCTACCATGGTCGAAACCATTGATTTTCAAAATGAAGCGGTAAAGGCAACTATATTTTATTCGCAGAAAGCCGCGTTTAAAAAAGGTACGTATTCAATCGAACTCATTCACAACGAAAAATTGATGGGAAGAGCATCCTTTATACTTCGCTAAATTTAAAATAAAAGGCATAAAAAAAAGGATTCAAACTGGTTTGAATCCTTTTTTTTATGTTTTGTCTTTTGTTATTTTTTCACTCTTACACAATTCATTCCTTTTTGACCTTGTTCAAGTTCGAAGGTTACTAAATCGTTTTCTTGTACGGGTTGCAATAATCCATTCACGTGAAAGAAATATTTATCTTTTGTGTCGTTCTCAATTATAAAACCAAATCCTTTGTCATTGTTATAAAAATCGACTTTTCCATTATAAACTACCGGACCTAAATCTTCCTGTTTCGGAACTCCAATTTCGATGCTACTGGCTGTAAATACTTTCTTTTTTGTTGGATCGGGAGGAGTGCTCGACAACATTCCATTTTCATCAACGTAGGCTAGCATACTTTCGAAAGTTCCGCCTTCCGAATTAGCGCGTCGCTCGTCTTTTTTAACTTGCTTGTCCTGACGCTTTTTTAATCGTTTTTTTTCTTTTTCTTTTTTGTTAAATGTTTCTTGTGTTTTTGCCATTTTTTATTAAATATCTTAGTCGTTTTTTAGGGGTTTATTTTAGGCTATAAAATTACAATTAAATTTTTGATAAATCAGGCCACGGCCTTTTCTATTTTTAGGGCCGATTTTATAAGCCAATATCAACCTGATGTCGCAATTGATCTTCTAAAGTTTCGCGCTCTCTAATAAGCTTGGCTTCGCCATTTATTATAAACACTTCGGCAGGGCGCGTTCGGCTATTGTAATTCGAACTCATGGTATATCCATAAGCGCCAGCATTGAGTATGGCTAAAATATCGCCTTCTTTCACCTCGTTCAATTTTCTATCGTATCCCAAGGTATCGGTTTCGCATATATACCCAACCACCGAGTAAATACGTCGGCTGCCCTTGGTATTGCTTATGTTTACTATGTGGTGATAGGCGTCATACATTTTAGGCCTAAGCAAATGATTTTGGCCACTGTTTACGCCAACAAAAACTGTAGAAAGGGTTTGTTTAACCACATTTGTTTTAACCAACAGTACTCCAGATTCGCTCACTAAAAATTTTCCAGGCTCGAACCACAATTCTAATTCGCGGCCATAAAATTTAGTTAATTTTTTGAAACTAGCTGTAATTTTACGTCCAATTTTGTTAATGTCAGTGGTAATATCGCCCTCTTTATAGCTTACTTTAAAACCCGACCCAAAATCCATATACTCTAAATCTGTAAAATTTTGTGCCGCTTCAAACAGGAGGTCTGCCCCTCTCAAAAATACATCGGCATCCAAAATATCGCTTCCGGTGTGCATGTGCAATCCGGTAACTTTAATTTTATGATTATTTACAATACGTTTTATTAGAGGCACCTGATAGATAGAAATGCCAAATTTCGAATCGATATGCCCAACCGAAATGTGGCTATTTCCACCCGCCATAATGTGAGGATTAATACGAATGCAACACGATACCGAATTGCCATATTCGTGGCCAAATTGCTCTAATATCGAAAGGTTATCGATGTTTATAATTACGCCATATTCGACGGCTCGTTTTATTTCGGAAAACGCCACACAATTAGGCGTATATAATATATCGGAAGGGCTATACCCTGCTTTGAGGCCCAATTCAACTTCTTCAATCGAAACGGTGTCGAGGCCCGAGCCCAAACTTTTTAAATATTTAATAATGTTAATGTTATTAAGCGCTTTGCAAGCATATTTTAGTTTCAATTTCACTTCAGGAAAGGCAGCAACCAGTTTGGTGTACTGCTTTTTTATAGTTTCGGCATCGTAAACATAAAGTGGTGTACCAAAAGTTTGCGCTGTTTCTAATAAATCGACGCCCCCAAAGCTGTAACGGTTTTTGTTTAATTGCATTTTTAAAAATCTGGTATTTAATATTTATTGGCCCTCACATTTTCAAACAACCTTGTTCAAAATGTGAGTTATTTTGCCTCTTTGTTAATAACGTGCAAAAATAAGAAATAAACTTAGTTAAAATGGGAAACCAACTGCAATTAAGGGTTGGGTATTGTTTACCAACCATTTAAGCGACTTAAATTCTTTGATTACAAAACGATCTTCTTTGGGTTTTGAGGGGTCGTGAATGGGAATTCCAAAATCGATACGCAATATAAAAAATTCTAAATCAAAACGCAACCCAAGTCCTGTATTTAAAGCGGCTTGTTTGTAGAACGAATTCAACTTAAACTTTGACTCATCGTTGGCCGATTTTGTAACTTCCCAAATATTTCCAGCATCCAAAAACAAGGCGCCGTCGAGCGTTCCGGGTGCTATGGCAAAACGATATTCGGCATTAAATACCATCATCATATCGCCCGTTTTGTCAATCTGAATATTTCCCGAATTTCTATACGTTCCCGGGCCGATTACACGTGGGCTCCATGCCCTAAGACTGTTGCTGCCTCCTACAAAAAATTGACGCTCGAAAGGCATAATAACCGAATTGCCATAGGGCACTCCTATACCCATATTCGCACGTAAAACCAGTGTTTTATTTTTTCCAAATATCTGATACCTAACCATATCAATGTCTGATCTAAAATATTGAAAATAGGGTATGCCTAAAAATAGTTTTTCCTGGCTGCTATTGTTCATGGTTTTTTGGTAGACCAATTCAACCAAATTGCCCGAAAGCTCGAACACATTACTCCTAATATTCCAATATTTCTTAGGCGATTTGGTTTTATTGCTAAAATAAATGGAGGCCTTTTGGGATGGTATTATATAGCTCCTAAAGGTTCGTACTAATATCAAGCTATCCGATGGGCTTAAACGATCTAAAAAACTTTGTGAAATTTCGGAATTATTAAAACTCAATTGAATAGGCGAATAGTAAAGGTAAAATTGCTGCTTCTTTTTGGTTTCGAAAACTGTTTGCCAAGTATAATTAATAGGATACGATCGGCGATAATAATTCGAATTTTTTTCGCTAATCATGTTAAAATTTAGGGAGGTTCTGTTTTGTTGCAGATTTGAATTTAAATCCAATTTGCGCAGCCAAACTAAATTAGGATATAATAATTCGAAAGTCAAATTGCTTTCATAATTTCCCAAATTAAAGGTTCGGCCTAAAATTTCAACAGGTACGCCTTTACTGTTTCCAAATTGCCATTCGGCCGCCAAACGCCATTTAATGTTAAAATCTTCGGCATTCCTGAATACATTTTTATTATTGAGCATAATAGAATTGGATATGCCATAATTGCGTGGATTATTATCTTGCGAGTTTAAATCGGTTTGCTTGTCTGTTGTTATAGCTTGAGGTTCCCAGTTAAAATCGTGCTTTGCACATGGGATGAGTTGAATGTGAACCAATAATAAATTGATAGTATCCGACTTGTAAGGGGTTATTGCAATGCTAACGGATTTAAAAAGCCCGAGTCCTATTAATTTTTTATAGGTAGCTTCTAATTGTTTTTGAGAAAAAAGATCGCGAGGTTTTAAGCGAATCGACCTGTTAATAATATTGGGTTTTATATTGTATCCGTTAAAGAGGTAGTGAATATCGGAATAGATTATGGTATCGCGTCGCCCAAATTGTTGGGTATAATTCATCTCAACCACAACCTTTTGAATGGTTTGTTGACGCGCATTTCGCAGGGTGCCCGGATTGCTAATGTTATAATAAATTTTTGCGCCTTTCTTATACCCGCCAGTATCCACAACTAAATCAATGAACGCTTTATTAAAATAATAAAATCCGTTGTTTTTAAAATCGGCTGTTAGCCTATCGCGCTCCTCCGATAATTTATCAGTGTCCACATTATCGCTGAGTTTTAAAATGCTATTTTTTGCAACCTTATTGGCCACTTCGTCCATCAGTCGGTCCGACCCATTAAATACCACATCTTTAATTACATAGGGCTTGCCTGGATTAATTGTATAGGTGATGTACGAGCGTTTTAAATATGTTTTGACCTTCGATGAAACGCTGGCTTGATAATATCCTTTTTGTATTAAATATTGCTTTAGGTTTTTTTCTGATTTGACTACCAATAAGGTATCGAGATAGATAGGCTTTTCGCCCATTATTTCGGTTAATATGTTTTTAGTTTTTTTTCCAATTTTTGAAGACACTGTATCACTTGGAAAAAGCTTAAGACCTACATAGTATGACCATAAATTAAATTTTACGATGCCCAACATTTTCCGATTGGGTACCAATAATATTTGTTCTTTAAGCGCTTCAATTTTTTCGTTGCCCTCAACTTTAACAAAATTTACATCTACCAATGAACTGCCTTTGGGTACAAATTTTAGAACATTGCACCCCGTAGAAAGCAAAATAACAATATTCATTAATATGAGTATTTTTGCCCTTAGAATGCTTTCTAATTCAAGAAAAAAAGAAATAATTAGTCTCAAACAAAAAAAATATAGGCAAAGATACGGGCAATTTATGGTTGAGGGTGAAAAATCAGTCCTAGAGTTATGCCAAAGTTCGTTTTCGATTGAGGAAATATTAGTTACCCAACCTGTTTTTGATAAACTTAAAAACAAACTACCCAAGTCAAATGTGTTGATACTAAACGAAAAGGAACACAAACAATACAGTTCGCTTGACACTTCGCCCGGTATAATTGCAGTGTCTAATTTCGAGGAACCTGCACTTGAAATAACCTCCTTCGACCATCAAATAAGTTTAATGTTGGATGGCGTTTCTGACCCTGGAAATTTAGGGGCCATTATTCGAATTGCAGATTGGTATGGCATCAAATCCATCCTTTGTTCGCCCGATTGTGTTGATTTGTATAATCCTAAAACTATTGCCGCCACAATGGGTTCGTTTCTACGTGTAAACCTTTATTACACCGCGCTTGATACTATTTTAAAAACAACCAATTTGCCCTCCTATGCATGCGTGATGAACGGCCATTCTTTAGCTACCATCTCCAAACCGGCAGAGGGATTTATAGTTATTGGAAACGAGGCAAATGGAATTCAAGAAAACCTTATCAAGCTTTGCACTCATCAAATAACGATACCCAAAAAAGGCCATGCCGAAAGTTTGAATGCCGCTATAGCCTCCGCTATTGTGTGTCATTCCTTTATTATGGGTTAATTTTTTTTATACTGCTAAAAAAATTATTTTAGCGGCCGATGAAACCCCAACAAAAAATTCTCAATGTTGCTGTAATCGTAGCTGCTTTAGGCTACTTTGTAGATGTATACGATCTTATCCTTTTTAGTATTGTTAGGGTACCAAGTTTAAAATCACTAGGCCTCAGCGGCGACGAATTGACTACCACCGGACTCAACCTATTAAATATTCAAATGATAGGAATGCTCATTGGGGGCATAATTTGGGGAGTTTTGGGCGACAAAAGAGGGCGTTTATCGGTTTTGTTTTTAACCATTATGCTCTATTCTGTTGCCAATATTTTAAACGGCATGGTTCATACATTAACAGAGTATTACTTGTGTCGCTTTTTTGCAGGCGTTGGTTTGGCAGGGGAATTAGGCATTGGTATAACTTTAGTATCCGAAGTTATGAGCCAAGAAAAACGAGGTTACGGCACCACCATTGTATCGGGAATTGGTATTGCAGGGGCTGTCGCTGGATTTTTTGTGGCCGATATTTTTGATTGGCGCATTGCCTATTATTTTGGCGGAGGTATGGGCTTAATGTTATTGGTTTTGCGCTTAATCATGTACGAATCGGGCATGTATACCAAATTAAAAGAAAGCCACGTAAAAAAGGGCAGCTTTATAAGTTTATTCACCCAGCGAAAACGGTTTGTTAAATATATTAAATGCATATTAATTGGGGTACCTGTATGGTATATTATAGGCATTTTGATAACGCTTGCACCTGAATTTGCCTCGTCGGATGGCTTAAATATTTCAGGTACTATCGTAGGAGGCAAAGCCGTTATGTATCACTATATTGGAGCATCAGTTGGTGCATTTCTTACCGGAATACTAAGCCAGTATATAAAATCGCGCAAAAAAGCATTGCTCATTTCCTTAGCATTATTAACCCTTACCTTAACTTGGTTCTTTTTGTCATCGGGGGTTACAGCGCCTTGGTTTTACTTTATACTGTTAGTTATTGGTATACCGAATGGATATTGGTCGGTATTTGTAACTACAGCCTCCGAACAATTTGGTACCAACCTCCGAGCCACTACCACCACCACGATTCCTAATTTTGTGAGAGGCGCTACAGTGGTAGTAACCACGGCCTTCAATTATTTTAAATCGGGTTCGTTTGGAATTTTAGGGGCGGGTATTGCCGTTGGTATTGTGGTTTTGGCCGCTGCATTTTATTCGGCAAGTACCATTGAAGAGACCTTTGAAAAAGATTTGGATTATTATGAAGTGGATTAAGGGTAGCCCGAAAAACTTGAGTTAATCCCTTATTTTTCAACAATTTTTAATTTCCATACTTCCACTCTCTTGTTTTTATCCGCCTCCAATTCGTTCTTTGGCTCAGGATAAATCATATTTTCGTTGCTCATGCCTTTAAAAGTAAGTTGATCTCTTGGGATTCCTCGGTTAATTAAATAGCGATAAATGGTTTTGGCGCGCTTATGCGACAACTCATGGTTATATCGTTTTTGATAAATATTTAATGGGCGCGAACGCGGGCAATTCATGTGCCCTTGAATTTCGACAAATAAATTTTTATCGGCTTTTAATATGGCCATCAACTTATCTAAGTCAGGTTTACTCTCAGGCTTTAATGAATCCGAATCGGAGTAAAAGAATATGTTGTCGAACACTATCTTTTCGATAACCTCAATCGGTTTCATTTTTATATCGAGGTAAACCGTATCATTTTTAGCCTTTAAATAATGGGCTTGATTAACCTGTATGGTTGCACTCAAAAATCCTTCTTTAGAAAATGTTATTGAAAAACTTTTAGCAGTTGGTGTGGTAAAATAAAATTTGCCATCGGCCATGGTTTTTTGAAACACATTTAAATTCTGTTCCTCCATAACATAGGCACAAGCTAGGGTTCGGCCTGTGTTAAAATTTGAAACTCGCCCAAATACCCAAAACTTTTTAAGTCCTAAATTGCTTGGCACTACCCCAAACTCATACACTATGGTAATTTCGACCCTTCGGTTCATCGATTTCAATTCCGAAACTGGATTTGCTTCGCCAAAAGATTCAAAATTAATGAGCCGTTCGGGCACACCTTGAGTCATAAAATACTTAAGCGAATTGAGGACCCTTCGATGCGAAAGCTCTCTATTAAACGAATCGTTGGCATCAGAATCGGCATGGCCTCTTAATTTAATTTCACGAATATTTTGAGGCCCTATCGTTAATAATTCGTGCCGAATGGCATTCATAGATTCGGAGGTGGTAATATCCGAATTGGTTTTAAAATAAATATTAAAAACATGCTGTTGCTGATCCTGTGCAATAAGCTTGGGCCCAATACCCAAAAGCAATAGTGCTATTAAACCAATTCTTTGCATTATGTATTAAAAAACCAAACATACTTCTTTTGCATAAAAAAACAATAGCAACAAAACGAGAAAGGTTCATGTATTTTTACAGCCATATTTTAAATCATGATAAAATTACACCTCATAAATCGTAAATTTAATTTTAGTATTTTGATACTTCTATGCCTAATTTTTACATTATTTTCATGTCAATCAAATAATAAAGCCCATCAAAACGATCCATGCGCCAAAATCACAGAGGTTTTTAACCGTCAGGTTATTGCTTGGAACAAGGCCGATATTAAAGGATTTATGCAGGGATACGACGTTTCCGATTCTCTACAATTTATAACTAAAAAAGGAAGGACACTGGGTTGGGATAATGTGCTAAAAACATACATAAAGTATTATCCAACAAAAAAGGAAATGGGATCCTTACAGTTTAATAATCTAATTGTCAAACCATTGTCGGATAGCATCGCTCAAGTTTATGGCAACTGGTTAATTACAAAAGAGAGCAGCGTTGGTGGAAATTTTTCACTAATAATGAAACAAAAGCCTGATGGCTGGAAAATAATAATTGATCATACTTGGTAAACCCTAAATAGGCCACTGTTTTCTCATATTACTTTTTCATTCCACCCAAAAATATCCTCTTCTTTTGATCGCTTAATATTATCGAGTTTCGAATTGAGGATTTTGGCCAATGAATTTTCTTTGGGTGCTATGCAAATGGTAGTTTCTTTATAATCTAATTGAGCAATGCCAATAATAGACGCTGCAGTTCCTGTGGCGAATAATTCATCTAATTTGCCTTGGCTATTCCATGCCAAAACTTCATCAATGGATACAGCTCTTTCTTCGACCGCATATCCCAAATTTTGTGCTAGTTTTATAACCGAATCGCGGGTAACTCCTTTCAAAACAGTTCCAGTAGTTGAGGGTGTAATCAGCGTTTTACCTATGCGGATAAAAAGATTAGAACTTCCTAATTCTTCTAGGTATTTATGTTCGAAAGCATCGGTCCACAATACCTGATGGTAGCCTTCCTTTTGAGCTATTTGAGTGGCATATAGTGCCGCTGCATAATTACCCGCTGTTTTGGCTTCGCCAACGCCGCCTTGGCATGAGCGCACATAATGGGTTTCAACTTTTACTTTTAATGGTTCGGAGTAATACCCACCTACAGCACATCCATAAATCATGAACATATAATTTTGAGAGGGTCTTATGCCAAGCGAATCGTCGGAGGCAATTAAAAAAGGGCGTAAATACAGGGCATTGTCGTTGAGCGACGAAACCCACTTTTGGTCGATTCGACACAAGGCTTTTAAACCTTCCATAAACATTTCTTCTGGAATAAAAGGCATACACATTCTTTCGGCGCTTTGATTCATTCGCCTTAGATTATCGAGTGGTCGAAAAATTTGTATCTCATTTTTTTCAGTCCTAAACGCTTTCATCCCTTCAAAAATGGCTTGGCCATAATGCATGCACGACAAGGATGGACTTAATGGTATTGGGCCATAGGGTTGTATTCTATAATTGCCCCACGAATTTCCATCAAAATCGGCAATGAATATATGATCCGAAAATTCCTTTCCAAATACCAAATTAGAAAAATCTACCGTGTTAAACCTTGACTGTATAACTGGATTTATGTGTATATCGATCATTAATTTTTTAGGTGTGTATTTGTGGCGCAATTTCTACTTAATTTGCATGCCAAACAATGCCTTTATGAATATAGAACCCGAAGCCTTATATAGCTTATTTGACACCTTAATTATTCCAATTGAAAAACCAATTAATTCTCTCGAAATTGACCAAGTTAGGCTTAATGCTCCAACTTTAATTTTATTTTTAAAAAGTGAATGCACAAGCGCTGAAACCGAATTTCTAAGAAAAATATATGCTTCGATAGGCCTTTCGTCAACCGATGTTGAACTCAATATCCTTAAAGATTCAGATGCCATAAACGATCAAATTAAGGGCAAATCTGGAACCCTATTATTATGGGGAATTGAATACGATGCGATGGAGAAATATAGCCCAAAAATAATAAAGGATGCCACAATAATTGCGTTGGATGCACTACAAGATATCATTAACAATCCAGTGCTCAAATCGAAGCTTTGGAATTGCTTGAAACCTTTGTTTTTAAAATAGAAAATTTAATTTTTAAAGATTAGGTTTAGCTTACACCCAATCCATTGCCAACACTAGGCCGCCAAAAAAAGTAGGACATCCTAGCCAAAAACCTCCTGGCAAAAACACTAAAAACAACATAAGTGCAGCAAATGAAACAAGGGTCAAACCCCAATAAAAGCCAACATATTTTCTTTTCTCAGTCATGGTAATTTTTGGGCAAATTTACAAATTTTTAAACGCCTTTCAAATTTGTTTATTAAGTTAAATTTTATAAAATTTTAATTTCAGTTCTCCTGTTTTTGCGCTTTCCTTCGTCGGATGTATTTGGCATTATTTCGATGGACGATCCATAGCCTTTAAAGGTTAGACGATTTGCCGTAATGCCTTTGCTTATTAACCAATCCTGTACAGCTTTTGCTCTGTTTTTAGAAAGCGAAAGGTTAAGGGTTTCGGTGCCCGAATTGTCGGTATGTCCACCAATTTCTACTTTCAATGCGCTATTGGTTTTTAGCAGATTCAAAAGACGTTCGAGTTCGGCATTCGATTCTGCTTTGATTTCAAATTTATTTACATCAAATAAAATATTGTAGAGTGGCACCGTTTGGCCTACACGAATTTTTTTAAGGGGCACATCCACTAAGTATGGATCTGAAGATGGATTGTTTTTGATTGCAAAATTTTCGGAATAAAAAAGATACCCATCAGCTGCAACATTCATGGCATAATTTTTATTGCCTGGAATGACCATTAAAAACTTTCCGGTTTTATCATTCGCTTTGCAAAAACCAGCCAAGGTGGACGTGCTTAAATCTGTAAGTTCAATAATAACCTTTGTTGAAACAATTGCTTTAGTATCGGCATCGTAAACTTTTCCTTTCACATAACTTGCTAGTCCCGGCTTGGCGTTTTCGGGAAGTAAAAAACTGTAGATATCCACTCGCCCTAAATGTCCTGGATTTGTTTTTTTATCGCTCGAAAAATATCCCATCGTTCCCGATCGGTTTACTATCAGTCCTTCTTCGTTGCCAACTGTATTTACAGGATAACCCAAATTTTCGGGCTCCTGCCAAACTCCATTTTCATTTAATTGCGATCGAAACAAATCGCGCCCTCCCATGCCTGGCCATCCATCGGAGGCAAAATACAAGCTTTTTCCATCTTGGTGAATAAAGGGGCATTCGTCATCAAAGGGTGTGTTTATGGTGGGGCCCAAATTTACAGGATTGGTCCATCCGTTTTTTTCAAAGGTGGTTTTCCAAATATCCATATCGCCATAGCCTCCTGGACGGTTGCTTGCAAAATAGAGTGTTTTGCCATCGGCACTCAACGATGGCTGGGTTTCTTTGTATTTCGAATTGACGTTGTCGGGCATGTGCATGGCCGCTTGCCATTTATCCCCTTTAACAAAGGTTAGCCATAAATCGCAGGATCCTAAATTTTTAGGATTCTGACAGGCTGTAAAAAATAAATATTGGCCATCGGCCGAGGTTGTTGAAGCTCCCTCATTTTCTGGTGAATTAATTGGGGGACCCATATTTATGGCATCCGTCCATTTTCCATCAACAAAGGTTGAAATTAAAAAATCTTCCTGGCTTCTAAAATCCATACATGTAAAAAACATGGTTTGCTCATCGGCCGTTAGCGTTGGGAAATATTCGCTTAAAATTGAATTGACTCCTGAACCTAAATTTACAGGACTAAACGGTACAGGATTTTTGAGTGCTTTAGCTGCATACTGGCAACTTGCAATTTGTTTTTTGGCTTCGGCTTCCTCTTTTTCCGGCAGCAGTTTATAAGATAAAAACTTTTTATACCAAATCTCAGCAGTATTATAATTCATTTGATCGAAACTTACTTCGGCCAATTGGTAATATGCCAGCCAATAATCGGCATTAAGCTTAATAATTTTTAAATACATTTTTTCGGCGGCGACAAATTCGCCCATCTCCATGTATACTTGCCCCACCAAATCGTTGGCATCCAAATAGTTTGGATCTTTGTCAATGGCTATATTTAATAAATTTAAGGCTTGGTTGTATTCGCGCTGTTCGTAAAACTGCATGGCTTTATCAAAAAATTCTACTGCTTTTTTATTTTTCGATATGCCATCGGGCAAAGGTTGCGCAAAGCTTAATCCTTGAATCCAGAGGATTATCACAAGCACTTTTATTATTCTCATTTTTTGTGTCTTCATTTAATCAAATCTTTTATTTGTACTATGCCCTTGCTCCAAGTTCAATCACATTCATATCAAAAACCTTGCCATTATCAATTTTAAAATTAACCATCGTTCTTACTTTATGAAACCCATGAACCCCAGCTGCTCCAGGATTTATATGAAGCAAATTACGATGCGATGAATCGCGCATTACCTTTAATATATGCGAATGCCCACTTATAAATATAGCGGGTATTTCCTCAGCCAATTTTATCTTTACTCCAGCAGCATAATGGCCCGGATATCCTCCAATATGTTTGATCATAACCTTAACTCCTTCGCATGTAAAGATATTGTTTTCTGGATAAATTAAGCGCAGCAATGCATCGTCAATATTACCATAAACGCCTCGTAAGGTTATTTTCAAATCCATAAGGCCCTCACTAACGTTTGGTCCCCAATCGCCCGCATGCCAAATTTCATCAGCCTCTTTGCAGAATTTCAATATCTGTTCATCTAAATGGCCATGAGTGTCGGACAAAAGGACAATTTTTTTCAATTCTTTTTCTAAATTTAAGGTAAGTTTGAACCTTTCAAAAATATTGGTATTTTAAGAATGAACCTTACACTTTTAATTATTTTGATTACTACAGCCGTTTCTTTTATGGCTTGGAATAATAACGCTCTCTATGCTAAATTAATTTTCAATCCATATTCGGTGATGCACAAAAAGCAATATTACAGATTATTTAGCAGTGCATTACTTCACGCCGATGTCCCACATTTGCTCATCAACATGTTGGTTTTATTTTCATTTGGCTCCTATATCGAACAAGTTTATGCTGCTTATATTCCGTTTGGATTGGCTATGTATGGCGTGCTATACATTGTTGCTATAGCCTCTGCTAGCCTAAAAACGCTTTATGACCATAAAAATAACGTTTGGTATAATGCAGTGGGTGCTTCGGGTGCTGTGTCGGCGGTGGTATTTGCCTTTGTGTTGTTTGCCCCGCTCGAAAAAATATTATTTTTTGCCATCGTCCCCATTCCCGCGTTCTTATATGGCATACTCTATCTGATTTACACTCAGTATATGGCTAAAAAAGGAAACGACAATGTGGGTCATGACGCTCATTTTTATGGCGCCATATTTGGATTTGTATTTACAGGAATACTTAGGCCCGAATTTTTCTCATTATTTATGAGCCAAATACTAAACCTATTGAATTAGCCCAAAACTTTAAATTTTTATTGAACTATTTATTCGGCTTGCCTTAAAAAGGCAAATCATCCACCGCGTCGTTCGAAGGACTTAAATCGGCTGGTTGGTCCGAAAATGGTTTATCAATGGTTGTGTTGCCTGTGGATGAGTTGGCATTACCAGAGCTGTCGCCAGCTTCAATTTTCCAAGCCCTTACATCGGTATACCATTTGCCATTGAATTCTCTCGATTCAATATTAATATGCACCTTAATTAAAGACCCTTCTTTTACAATTTTTAACTCATCGGCTTTATCGCCCCAAAAAGAAATACAAACCTTTTTTGGGTATTGTTCAGCCGTTTCTAATATAGCATCTTGCTTTTTCCATTCGCCTTTGGCACTCGTTCCACTTTGTAGTGGCAGTAGCATAACTAGTTTTCCTTGAATATCCATGATGGGCAAAATTAATAGGCCATCATGGCATTTCAAACAATGTGCATAAATTGGCTAAAACTCCTTGAGTTGGCACATTTTATCAAAAAATTTAAGAATATCAAGATGTATAACCTTAGCCCTTGAGGGCCCAATCAATTATCCCAAGTCCTTTATGTTTCAAATAGGCATTGGATTTTGAAAAGGGCTGGCTTCCAAAAAATCCTTTATATGCCGATAATGGAGAGGGATGTGGTGCTTCAATAATTAAATGATTTTGAGCGCTAATTAATCGTTTTTTACGTTTGGCATTATTGCCCCAAAGTAAAAATACTAAGCCGGATTTTTGCTCATTTAAGGTTTGAATAATGGTATCGGTAAACCTTTCCCATCCTTTATTTTGATGCGATGCGGGTATATTGGCCCTTACTGTCAATACGGTGTTTAATAATAATACACCTTGGGCCGCCCACTTTGATAAATCTCCATTCAAGCCCGAGGCTATCTGTAAATCATTTTCTAATTCTTTAAAAATATTTTTTAAGGATGGGGGTATTGGTATTCCATTATTTACCGAAAAACAAAGCCCATTGGCTTGTCCCGAATTATGGTAAGGATCTTGGCCTATTAAAACCACCTTTACTTTATCAAAAGGCGTTAGGTTGAAGGCTGCCATTTGGCAAAATTTTGAAGGAAATATGGCATAGCCCGATTTTTCTTCCTCATCCAAAAAATTACATAAGTTCTTAAAATAAGGTTTGTTTTGCTCGGTATTAATAATTTCGTTCCACGAAGGACCAACCGATAACTTATCTTGCATTTTTAAACTGATGGGATTTGAAGCTATTTTGTTTTACGATTGTTGAATAAAAAAATAAGCCCGTTGCAGCAAACCCAATCACAAAAATTAGCAAAACGGCAATTTTATAAATATACTTTCGGTTCATGGCTTACGTAAACGGATGATCTAAACGATTGGTTTCTGCAATATTTTTAAGGTCTTGAACAACGGATTCTATTAGCGGAATTCCATTTTGGCTTCGTGCTCTAGAACACTCAGCTTCGGGCTCGCCAGGGATAATAACCGGCTGCGATGAATCGATGGGCTGAGCCGTTTTAAAGCGATTAATCCAAATATCCATATTGCTTTTAAATTGACTTAGCTCGCAAAATCCATCCACTTGCATGGCTCCTAAAAAATGCCCTAGTCCTTTTCCTGGCAAATTGGGTTGTACATCTAAAAAACTAACAAAAGGAGGAACCCAAGGCCCAAAATTAGCACCCGATAAAACACCCGAAAAAATGTCGACCATAGCGGCTAATCCATATCCTTTATGACTCCCCCCCTCTCTGTTGCCCCCTAAAGGCAATAAAGCGCCGCCATTTTTCACCCCATCCGGATCATTTGTAATCAAACCGTTTGACATTTGAATCCAACCGTTGGGTACCTGAGTTTTTTTTCGCTGGGCTATTTCGAGTTTGCCGTTGGCAGCTGCCGAGGTTGCCATATCGATAACTACGGGTTCGAATTTCCCAGCAGGTATGGCATAACAAATCGGATTGGTTCCTAATAATCGTTCTTTCGAAAAAGTTGGGGCCACAAGTGGGCTTGCATTGGTCAAGGCATGGCCAATCATATCAAATTCTAAGGCTTTCATGGCATGGTAAGCGGCAATTCCAAAATGGTTTGAATTGCCAACTGCAACCCAACCACTTCCACAAATTTTTGCTTTTTCGATGGCCAAATCCATAGCCCTTGGTGCTACCACAAGGCCTAATCCTGCATCTCCATCAAGCGTTGCGGTTGAGGCCGTTTGACGTTTAATCTTAATGTTTGGCTGCGCATTAATTCTTCCTTTTTGCCATAATCTTAAATACCCGCTAAGCCGAGCAACCCCATGCGAATCAATGCCACGCAAATCTGCTTGTATTAAAACGTCGGATGCTAAATTGGCATCGTCGGTACTACAACCCATAAACTTAAAAACAGATTGTGCAAATTGCTTTAGTTCTTCTAGTCCGACGGTTTTATACCCTGTATCTTCGCTCTTAATCACGTGTGTATTTATTAAATTTAATGTTCCTGATTCTAATCTTTATGAAAATTGAAATACCATAATGGGTATTGATTTATTTTGAAGTATTTCGCCAAAAACATTTCGATTAAAAAATTGCTCGACAAAGGTATGATTGTGTTTGGTAAGGATCAATAACTCGAAAGTGTTTGTATTGCAATACTGTTCAATTCCTTTATAAACCGAATCGCTATGAACGACTTCGACTTTAATGGGTTCCCCACTTTTTAACTTAAATTGAATATCGTCGGCAGGTTTATCGTTTTGGGTATGAATGTTAAATAAATTAAGTTTGGCACGAAATAATGCCGCAAAACAGTGAATTTTTTCGAGCATGGCATGCATTTCCCCAAATTTCGTTTCTAAATCAATGGCAACAGCCATGCGTTTGATTGATTCATAATGGTTAGAATCGTGAATAATAAGAACCGGACAAGGGGCATGTTGTGAAATGGATTGGGCCAAACTGCCAAATAATAGTTTACGAATTCCATCAATTCCTCGTGTTCCCATAATTACCAAATCAAATGAATTGGACGCTAAATATTCTTTTATAGTAAGCGAAGGTATACCAAATACAAAATGCGAGGATATTTCGAGGTATTTGAATGCCTTTTTTAATTCAACGACTTTTTTATTTAATGTTTCTTTGGCGGCAACTTCAATGGTATTAATCAGTTCGATGGCCATATTCGCATCGTCGCTCGCCGGCAAACTTTGAATGGTAAGTATGTAAAGTTTTGCTTTTAAATCTGAAGCCATATGGCACGCAAAATTTAAAGCATTATCAGAGTGTGTCGAAAAATCTATAGGAACGAGTATCGTTTTCATTTCGGTTTTATTACACGCAACAAATGTCCGATAAAATGTTGAATTTTTTTATGATATTCATCAGGTTCAACCTTATTAAATGTCTTGTTTTTCAGTATCAAAACTATAAAAATCAAGGGTTTATTAATAAATGCTGAAAAAAGTATTAAAATCACAACCTTTGAAGCAACAAAATAACTTTAAGCAGAGTCTTAATTTTGAAAACCCTAAATAAGAATAGTGAACAATTGATATTGATGAGTGATGAAGAACTTATTAAAGGGTGCGTCAGAGGCAAAGATGCCTATCAATATGAAGTATATAAACGATTTTCACCCAAAATGTTTGTGGTATGCCTTCGATACTGCGCAAGCAGAGAGGAGGCAGAAGATGTACTTCAGGATGGATTTATTAAGGTTTTTAATAAAATTAACACTTTTAAATTCATGGGATCATTCGAAGGTTGGATACGTAGGATAATGGTACATACAGCTATACGAAATAAATATATCACTTACCGTTCGCATGAAATTAATAATTTGGAAAATATTCCGCAGCCATCTACCGATGAAAAGATATCGTCGAAGCTATGCTTCAACGACTTGATGAAATTGGTAAATGAGTTGCCACAAGGCTATAAATTGGTTTTTAATATGTTTGCCATCGAGGGGTACTCGCATAAAGAAATAGCAGAGGCACTTGATATACAGGAAGCCACCTCGCGATCGCAATATTTAAGAGCAAGACAATTTTTAAGAGAAAAACTAGATAAAATCAATAAAAATGAATTCAGAATTTAACGATTTGGAACGCATGTTTTCAGAAGGGCTTTACAACCACGAGGTGAAGCCATCTGCACATGTTTGGGCCAATATTCAAAAACAAAAACGAAGAGGAATGCTGTTTTATAAACTTAAACTCGCATCCTTAATGCTGTTGATAGGCTTAGTAGGCCTCACTGTATATTATTTGCCATACAGCACACCTAACAAAAGCAATACCAACACCGAATCTTACACTCAAACCAAAGCCAGCAATGATTTGAAGGCCTCTACCCAACCAAAGGTTTATGAAAAAACTGATTTAACTGAATCGACTGTTATCGAAAACAAAGCAACTGAACAAACCATTACATCAATCAAAGGTAATTTGCCAACGCAAAAATCAAGTCCTAAAGAATTAGCAAACTCGCAATTTGAACCGAATATGCCAATTTCAGCAAATGAATTTTTGGCTTTTGACACGCGAGAGTTGGAAATGAACATGATTAATAAAAACAGAATCAACCTTAGCTATCTCATTTATCCATCGCTCACTCCATTTGTTTATTCCACCAAACAGATATCAAAAAAATACAAGACGAATGATGATAAAGAAAA
Organism: Chitinophaga pinensis; assembly: GCA_945878925.1. Lineage (GTDB taxonomy): Bacteria > Bacteroidota > Bacteroidia > NS11-12g > UBA9320 > JABWCE01. Next base: position 21,498 of record CAMDXE010000004.1, on the reverse strand, counting down.
AGATAAAACCATAATAAATACTTACAGTTTTGAAATTGGTGTGGGACCAAATTATGTAACTCGAAAATTAACAGGTTCGGATATTGCTTTGCGCAACGAATCAGAATCGGCCTTGGTATCCATACAAACTGGCTTCAAATTCAATTACCTTTTTCACCCAAAATGGCAAATTCAAACTGGATTGAGTTTAGAAAACAGGGCTGAAAAAATTGCCTATGACAAATCTGAGATTACTGAGTATCTATCTATAACCAAACGCCAAGTAACTATTTACCATCCTGTTCTACAACCTCAAATAATAACCATTACCGATTCAGTAAATACCACTGAAACTACAAATTACAAGTTTAATACCACTAATAAATACACCACCCTTTCCATTCCAATTATTTTGGGATATAATTTTGGAATTGGCAAATTGGTTTACCGAATTTCGGCTGGCAGCTTAATCAACATTTATTCAATTAACAAGGCCCATAACTTGGATAGAATAAATGATAAAATAGCTTTAACCCCCTATCAGGAATCTGCAAAAATTAAATCGTCACTTGTAGGTTCTGCAGCCGTTTATATTCCATTAAATCTTAATTATCAGGTTTTTGCAGAATTATCGCATTTCCAAAATTTAAATAATCGATTAGCATCAGAGGCCGCTTACAAACAAAAAAATTCAGGAACCAATTTAAGTCTTGGCTTAAAAATAAACATCCTAAAATAATGAGAGTATTCGCCATCATAGCATTTCTATTGAGCAACACTACGTTTGCGCAGATGAATGGCGATTGGATAGAGTCGGGCCCTTTAAAATTGCGTGTAAACGCCGATGGCCAAATAGCTACATTTAATAATATGGCCGCTTCCGAGATTAATTCGGGAAGCAACAACCACATATTCAAATTTATTAACATGTGGATATCGGGTTACGACACCGCTAATAAATTGTACATCACAAGTGTAAATGGGTTTACAAATAAGTCCGATTACAGTCCAGGACCAATCGACAGCCTATCGTTTGCTGGTGCCGAACCTTCAGCCTGGAACTTTGTTTGGTCGGTTGCAGATGATGAAATTTACAGTCATCGAAAAAATTTCAGATCGGCCTCCTATCAAATGCCCGAAAGCATAAAAAACTGGCCTTCAAATGGGTCTGGAAAATTTAATAAATATTTAGCCCCCTTTATCGATTATGATGCCAATGGAAAATACAATCCCGAAAGTGGCGATTATCCTGATATTAAAGGAAACAAATGCAGCTATTTTATTGTAAACGACAATTATTCGGAACATAAGGCTTCTGGTGGCGCCCCCCTCAAACTTGAAATTTATGGAATGGCGTATTCGCTAAACCAATTACCGAATACCGTTTTTGTAAAATATTATTTGGTAAACAGAACCAATAAAGACTATCATGATTTAAAAGTTTCGTTCCACACCGGTTTTCAGTTAGGTTATGATGGCGACAACTATTGCGGAACATTAGTTACCGAAAATACCATATTCGCTTATAATGGGGACTTGAATGACGAAAATCATTTTGGAAACAGCAGGCCTTTGGGATCGCTCATGATATTAAGCACTAATTTAACATCAACACTTGCGCTGCAAAGCGATACAAATCTTATTTCGGGTATGCCAGCTACACCATTCCAGCATCGCTTAGTTATGGATGGAAAATGGAAATCGAATATACCGCTAACATATGGTGCAGAAGGAACCTCAAATAATTTGCCTGCAAATTTTATTTATCCTGGACTGTCCGACAAAGCCTTTTCTGGTCAAAATTGGGAGGAAAGTTCAACTCCTGGAATGCGCAGCATGCTAGCCAATTTAAGCTATAGCGACCTCAAAGCAAAAGGATATTTAGACATAGATATTGCCATTTCGGGTTATGAAAAAAGCGATGAACTTCCCTATAAATTTTTGGCCACCAAAGCCATCGAAATTAAAGACCTTTGGGTAAAAAGTTCAGCCAAAACAAAATTGGCGATTCAAGAAAAATACCTTCTTAAAAACCCAATTTTTGTGGGCGAAACTCTTAACCATTTCTGGTTCGATTTTTTTGAAAAAATATCAGTTTATACCATGCAAGGTAAATTACTCGAGGCATATAATCCTAGGCTTAAAAACCAGTTGATCTTTGAAAATGCTGGAATTTATTACCTTAGATTTGAATCTGATAATCAGATGTTTATAAAAAAGATATTGGTATATTAAAAATAACAATTAATTTAGCACATTTATGATAAGAAACTTACTAAACAACAAAACCATGAAGCAAATACTTCTGAAGTATTTTACATTTTTGCTTTTGACCATTGCCGGATTTAACTCCAAAGTTAATGCCACACACATGATGGGTGCCGACATTACTTACAAGTGCTTGGGCAATAACAAATATGAAATAACCATTAAAATGTACAGGGATTGTAGGGGCGTACCGATAGGGGCTCCAGGTTCTACAATTTTATGTGGAGGAAATTCAATTGCATCCTTTACTCCTACCGAAATTAGAGTAAGAGATGTTACGCCAACATGTGCTGGCGCTGGAAAACCTTGTAATCCTCAAAACACTTACGGAACAGGAACAGGGGTTGAAGAACACACGTATACCTACACCTACGATTTTACTACGGCCAAAAAAAATGGCTGCTGTAAGGTTACCATTGGAACAGGCCAATGCTGCCGAAACGGTGCAATAACTACCGGAGCTGCTAGTCAAAACTTTTGGACCACAGCCGAAATTGATATTTGTACCAAAAAATGCAATTCATCGCCTTCTTTAACTTCCGAGCCCGTTGCGATATTATGTTGCAATCAGCCTTATTTTTATAACAATGGGGCCTCCGATACTACCGATTTCGATTCACTTTCTTATTCTTGGGATGATCCACTTCAAAGTTTTTCATCCAAAACATCGTGGGCTGGTGGCAAATCTTCTCAAAGCCCGTTTAGCGATTATTGGCCACAAGGTTACGATAAAAATAAAGGACCAAACCCTAGTACAAATCCACCTATTGGAACGTATTTGGATAAGGAAACTGGCGATATAATTTTTACACCTACCGATTGCAGCGAAAGCACAGTAGCGAGCATCAAGGTAACTGAATGGCGCAAAGATACCACTGGAAGATATGTAGTTATTGGCGTTACGCATCGCGATATTCAGTTTTGGGTTCAAACCTGTCCTGATAATAATCCACCGCTTCTTTATGGTCCTTTTAAACAAGAGGTGTGCGCAGGCACTCAAATTTGTTGGACTATTGCCTCCGACGACAAACAATTTATTCCTCCTCCTCCTCTAAAGCCAAACCCACCCGATACGGTAAGGTTAACCTGGAACCGTGGTATACCTGGAGGTACATTTACCATTATTGATGCGAAGGATAGATTACAGAGAGGAAGGTTTTGCTGGACGCCTAAGAAAAATCAAGCCAGTGATTTGCCTTATACTTTTACAGTAACAGCGCGCGACAATGCCTGCCCTCGAAATGCTGTAACTGTTAAATCGTATTCTGTTAAAGTTAAACAAATAGCCGAAACCAACCGAAGCTACAAAAAACTCATTTGCGGTGCCTATGCCGTTGAGAGTAAAATAGTTGCCAATTTTAAAGGCACCCCAAAATACGATTGGATAGTCACCGATTCTATCAATAAATTTGTGGATGGAAGCTATTATTATTTCAAACCAAGCAAAAGTTTAAAGTCGAGCAAGGCCAAAGATACCATACAGTTTAGAAAAGGAGGAAAGTATATTATTACGCACAGCATCAATAACCCCCCCCTCAACTGCCCATCCACCTATTTCGATACTATCATAGTTCCGCCACTTTTAGAAGTAGATTTGGCCTTGGGGCCCGATAGTTTTGTATGTGCCGGAACTACCTTGCGTTTAGGAGCTAAAGCTGCTAATGGACTTCCACGCTTCACCTACAAATGGTTTACCCCTATAGCATTTGACAAAAAAGATACCAATACATACATCGATGTGTTTATGAGCACTCACGACACGATGTTTATGGTTGAAATTACAGATGACAATAAATGCACAGCTTTTGATACGGTAAGCGTGTTTCTTAAGCCTAACCCTAAAGTAGATATGGGTCCCGACTTACGAATTTGTTGGTATGGTGAAGTTACCCTTACGCCTAATGCAAAAAACGCCTATTGGGTTGACCCTCAAATTGGCGACACCTTAATTCAAGGCGATACTTTATGGTGGATGTGGAGCAGAAATGGAATAGGTTTTAGTACCGATACCACAGCTACATTTACCGAGCGAGGGCTCTATACCGCTACGGTTATCGACAGTTTAGGTTGTAATTGGACCGATTCGATGTACCTGTTTGTAAACGACACCTTGTATCCAAATGCCGGACCCGATCAAATTAAATGTTGGAACGATACCCTTATCCTAAATGCCTCGGGTTTAGACACCGTAGCTAACGATAAAAAAGGAACCTATATTTGGTATAGAGGGCTGCCGAAGGTGCCGCCAGGACTGAGCACTAAAGAAAAATGGATGTTTAAAATCCAAGATTCAGATAATTATTTGCTCGAATTGCAGGTGCAAGAAGATACCACGAGATGTTGGGGATACGATACCGTTTATATAAAGGTTAACCCCTTGCCTACATTAACACTGGCCACACCTCAAAAATTTTGTTGTGATTATGGGAACATTGCCTTAGGAAGTGCATTTTATGGCAGCCCCACCGGAGGAAATTGGTCTTGTCGCCAAAATCCATCCTATGTGGTAGGCAATTCATTTTTGACCCCCATTGCCTGTGACCCTAAAAAATCGGGTACCTTCAGGTTGATTTATGTTTACCAAGAACCAACAACATCATGCATAAATAAAGACAGCACCATGTTTACTATAAACCCTCTACCACCATTGATGGTAAAAGGCGGTTATTACTGTCAGGATAAGATGGAAGCGGTTTTACGCCCTCACATTGTAGCCCCCATAAACCTTAATTCGATGGTAGATGTACAGTGGAAGGTATTGCGCTCCTTGAAAAAACCTTCTGGTGGATTAAATACAGTTACCGACCTTATTTATGATGCCGATGCTAGCTTAAATTATGATTTTAGATTGAAGGTAGATTCTTCAACCATAGATATAGGCTCGCTTCCAAAAGATTCACTGGTCTTTGAAATTACCATACAGGATGGTCAAGGATGTTTTAATAAAGATACCTTGATAATTTTTATATGGAAGGTTCCGGTTATTACCTTTAACATATTTCCTGACTTGTGCATAGATGCTGGCAAAGTAGATTTGAAAAAAATATCGAATGTTCAACCAAACGATGGATGTTGGACCGTTATTGACACTCCAGGATTTAAATCAAAAAATTTCCTTTTGCCAGGCATGATGGGTTGCGATTCAATAAATACCTTTTTGCTCAATCTTCAAAATGGACCAGGTTTGTATAAAATGAGATACACTCATACTGCAAGTGGATGCCCTGTGCAGCGCGATACCAATTTACGAATCAATGCATTGCCAACAGTAGATATAAGCATATCTCCAAAAGGCGACTTTGGCAAATTTTGTGAAATAGATGCCGACGTAACGCTTAATGCTAGCCCATCGGGTGGCACATGGTCGAGTTCGGTTCCAGGAGTTATTGGGGGAGGTAAATTTAAACCAACATCGGTACCTGCCGGCGAACGCGACAAATGGATAACGCTCACTTATTATTATATGCACCCCACTACAAAATGTGATACCTCCAAAACCTTAAAGGTATTTGTGCAAAATAAACCCATTGTTGACATCATTACTCCTGATATTGACACTTGCCGTAGCAATTTAATGAACCTCACCTTAAGAGCCAATTATCAATATACTTCAAAAATCAATTGGGTACACAGTGCCGATCCAATACGCGCCAGTTTCGAAAGCAATAATCAATTAAGCAATCAAAACCCTGTAACATTTACCATTAGACCTCGAAGCGATTCGGCTACAACCCTTATGGTAACATGTTTTACTGAGCAAGAAGGTGTATGTCCGTTTTCGCAAGATGCCATGACCATTACCATACACCCACGTCCACATGCCATTGTTAGCATCGACGACCCCGATGGATGTGTGCCTCATACTGTAAATTTTTTAACTAAAATTACCAATGGCGTCGATTCAAGCAAGTCTAAATATAATTGGGAAAACACTAAAGATCAATTAACCTTCAGCGCCCTTCAAAGTCCAACTAATAAATTCAATATAATTGATAGCAACAAGGTTTTTCTTAAAATAAGCAGCGAATTTGGGTGCGATACTCTAATTGGACCAATGCCAATATTGGTTTATCCATTGCCTAAAGCCGACTTTACCCCTAACCCAAATAACAGAACCACAGCAGCTTTGCCCAGATTTAGGTTTACAAACGAAAGCACAACTAAACAGTTGGTACTTAACAGTAAAATTGTAAACAATTTTTGGAATTTTGGAGATTTAAAATTAGAAACCGATACCTCGTCTAAAACCAATCCAGAATATTATTATACAAACGATACAGGCCAATATAAAGTCAAACTAGTGGTTACAACCAATCACGGCTGCAAAGATTCTATTGAACATTTGGTGGTAATCGATCCTGATATTCTTGTATTTATTCCAAACGTGTTTACTCCAGATGGTTCGGGCCCTCTGAAAAATGATAAATTTTGGGTGCAGGCAAGCGGTTTTATAACCTATCAAATTTTAATATTCAACCGTTGGGGCGAATTATTATATGAAGCAACAAGTTTAGACAAACCTTGGGATGGCATTTATAAAGGAGAGCCTTGCCAAATGGATGCCTATGTTTACCATGTTAATATTACGAGCTACGCCGGCGAACTTTATAAATACAATGGCACTGTGCTCTTAATACGATAAAATTAACCATCCAAACAGAGGGCAAGTTCGTCTTCTGTTTGGATGTACTATTTAAATATAAAAGCAATTGTTAAGATTTGGACTAATATGGCTTTTACTGTCAATAGGGTTTAACACCCTTGCGTCGCACATTCTTGGTGGCGAACTTACCTACAAACACATCAAAGACAATCAATATAAAGTTACTTTATTAATTTATCGCGATTGCAATGGGTGTAAAATAAATGGATCGGGAGGTGGAAACAGCACCGAAAATTGTTCAGAAATAGATTATGTTTTTGTAAAGGGTTCGGATAATACCATTACGAAAGAGACAAAATTTGCCTTAAATCGCGAAAGTATTAAGGACATCAGCCCTCTTTGCCGTTCTAAAATTTCGGCATGCAAATCAAACCCAAACACAATACATGGTATTGAATTGCATCAATTTACAAGCATTGTTGATTTGGATCATTCAAAAATTAAAGGATTTTGCAATTACAAAATTTATGTAAGTATTGCCGAAAGAAATACAAATATTACTACTGGCCAATCGCTTCAAAATTTTTGCATTGATGCTTTAATCAACACTTGTTTAAGCTCAAAAAACAATTCACCTCAATTTGCTTCTCCACCTACATTTTTTGTAAACAGCAACAAATCAAGTTATCAAAGTTCGTTTGCCGAAGAAAGCGATAACGACTCCTTGGTTTATAGTTTAACACCTGCATTTTATGACCTCGACAAAGAAGTAAATTATGGCCTGGGCTTTAGTTATACCAACCCCCTTTCGGTGTTTTGTACCGAACCCTCCCCATGTATTGCCAATAAAGAAAAAGAAACTGGTTTTTATATCGATCGCCACAATGGCTCCATCGTTTTTGTGCCTATACAAAGTTCTGAAATAGCCATAATCGCTATAAAAATTGACGAATATCGAAAAATATCAGGCACTTGGGAACACATTGGTTATATCAAACGCGATTATCAAGTAAATGTTAGAACCAATGATGGCAATAATATTCCTAAATTTTTGAACAAAGATTATTTCGAAGTCTGTGAAGAAGACCCGCTGGTTATCAAAATAGAATCAAAAGATGATCGCAATTCAATTACATCGCAGCTCGATTCTAATACGTTTAGCATCAATAGTTCCATTCAAGGCAGTACATTTACGCAATCGTCGCAATCGAATGCCCCATATAATTATGGACTTTTTAAATGGACGCCTCCTAAGGCTGCATCCGATAAAGGAATTTATAAAATTTCGATAATAGCCACCGACAATCATTGCGATTTAAATGGTCAGAATCAACAAGTTATTTCTATTAAAGTATTGGCCAAGGAAAAAGTAAAGCTTACAAAAACAGACTTAGGCTGTGGTAATTTTGAAATAAAATCGAGTACGATAGCAAACCAATCCAACTTTTTATTAAGCGTATTTCGCCTTGAGGATTTAGCAAAAAGTATATTTACAACTTCGAAAACCACCGATACGCTTAGTTTTTTGCAAAAAGGATCCTATCTGCTTATGGCCACCCTCACCTCGGCAAAGGGATGTGTGACCAAAATATTCGATACACTTTACTATACAAACCCAAATGTATCGGCCATGCTTGTTGGCAATGATTCGGTATGCCAGAATATGATTTATCCCTATTCAGTTTCCAATCTTTCAATACCAAATCTTAATTTGAAATGGATGGCCAATGGCCAATATGTAGACACTGGGCTTACTATCAAAACCAAATTTAACACCTCTACCTATTTGCAAGTTATGATGAACTTTCAAAAAGGAAAATGGCAATGTTTCGATACACTTAACAAGTGGATAAAAACCATCAGTATGCCAAAAATTATATTACCCAATACGATTTCATTATGCCATAAAACAGGGATTTTTGATTTGTCGACTGTAATTACTAAACCAACAGATGGAATTTGGACCTCAAAACATGCAAATTTTATAAATGGAAACCTCCATACAAGTATTGGTCCCACAAGCAAAGACGATACCGTTAATTTATATTATGAAATTAGTCATTCGGGTTGTATAGCTAAGCAAAATTGGCCATTGGTACTTAAATCGGTGCCCGACTTCGAATTGAGCACGTTTTCGGTTTGCGAAATCAATAGCCCGGTAGCTTTCGAAAATTTAATAAAGAGCCCCTCTACATTAACGGGCTTATCTTTTTCTTGGACTTTACCTTTGTTTCCTGGAAAAATAAAGCAGGTAAATGGTTATCAGTCGTTTTATCCCAGTGAAATTGGGTTTGGCACACATACCTATATAGGTCAACTTACGGCGCCTAACGGTTGTAAAACTTACGATACGGCCTCGCTCGAAATTACAAAAATTGTAAAAATTAAGCTTGCACCCGAATTAACTATTTGTCAAGAATCGGGCGAAATTAACATTACGTCATTGGCTGGTGCCACACCCGACAATGGCAATTGGTATTTCACTAACTTTAGTTTATTTAACGATAAAAAACTTGTAAAAACTGACACTTGTGGAACCTACGATTTAACGTACATCTATGACAATTATGGCTGTTATGATCAAAAAAGCTTGAAATTAACAATTGCCTGCAAACCTAAAATTGAGATACTTAATTTAGAAAAAGCTATATGCGATTCAAAGTTACCCATTTCTTTAAGCGCTATTCCAATGGGCGGAAATTGGACGGGCGATTATATTAGTCTCAATCAATTCAATCCGCCGGCATCATCATACGCCGACCAATACACCGTAAATTATATATTAAAAGACGACCAATGTCAATTTAAGGAAAGCCGAACGGTGACCATTAATCCATCGCCTGAATTGAAAATAAATCCAAGCAGCATCGATTTATGCCATCCAGCATCCATTGCTTTTTCGGGCATGGTTGCCAAAACTAATAAAATGGTTTTTAGTTATTTATCCAATTCCGTTACACTTACTCTTCCTGGCGCCAGTACTTATTATAAAACAAAACTATTTGAAAGCCAGTTCGACAAATTGCTTGAATTCCAAACTATCAAAGTGTTAGCTTCTAATTCCGAGGGGTGTTTGTTAGAAAAAGAATTTTTTATTAAAGTACACGACACTCCGCAAATTGAACCCTTTAAGGATACCTTTAGCTGTGAAAATTCAAACACAATACTTTCCCCTCAAATTAAGTATAACGGAAACGAGCCTTTAGCATTTTCGTGGATTGAAAAATTAACAGAAATAAATGCACAAAAGAATTTGGTTACCTCAAAATTACCAGTTGGCCCCCATAAGCTTTCTTTTATTTGCGGAAATTCATATTGTGGCAATTCAATGCTCATAAATCATGAAATCAAACCAAAACCATTGGTTGATTTTATTGTTATGCCGTCCGAAAAAACGACGGTTGTTCAGCCAAGTTTTTGGTTCGTCAATCGATCAGCTCCGAATCTAAAATGGTTGTGGAATTTTGGCAGCCATCAAGCCAATGCATTCTCGAGCCTTATTAATCCAACTTATAGCTATAGTGATACTGGCAATTACGAGGTGTCGTTAACCGGTACCGATGCCTTTGGATGTGCCGACACACGATACAAAACCGTAGTGGTAAGGCCCGAATTATTACTGTTTATACCCAATGCTTTCTCGCCTAATAATAAGGATGAAGAAAAAAATAATGTGTTTGGAGTGAGCTTGGATAATTACAATTCGTATTCCATCGAAATTTATGACCGTTGGGGGCATAAATTGTTTTATTCCGAAAACCCTAAAGACACCTGGGATGGCAAATCAGGATTAACCTATTGCACACCCGATACATATTTTTATTCGGTAAAAATCAATAGCATTACCAATCATAAGTATCATTATAAGGGCACCATCTTATTGCTCAAATAATTTTTCACACACCCTTTTCTTGCTTTTTTTGATGTATGATTGAATATTTCTATCACACTGGAAACATTTAATAGTATTATTTGTTTCCTGCTTTGATTATATTAATTTTGCAGCCCTTATGCTGGAGAAAATAATTGACGGATGCGATAAGCTTTTCAGAAAATTTGGTATAAAAAGCTTAAGTATGGACGACATAGCCCGCGAATTGGGTATGAGTAAAAAAACGATCTATCTGTATGTAAGCGATAAAAACGATTTAGTTCAAAAAACCTTCACCAAAATACTAGCGGTAAACAAGGCGAGATGCACGTGTATAAAAAACGAAAAGCATAGTCCTGTGGATGAAATATTGCTGATAAGTAGAGATATTTCTCAGCAAATGATAAGTACGAATCCTTCTGTATTTTTTGATTTAAGAAAATACCATAGCGAGGCCTGGCAGTTATTCGAAAATTACAGCAATCAATTTATCATCACCCAAATCAAAGAAAATTTAATTGACGGCATTAAAAAAGGCGATTATCGAAAAGATATCAATGTAGATATTATTTCACAACTTTATATTTCGCTTCTTCAAACCATTTCTAATCCTGAATTATTCTCAAATATCGATTATAATTTTAGCCATGTTTATAGCGATATGGTTAAGTATCACTTATATGGGATATGCACTGATAAAGGAAGAAAGCACATTAACACAATATTAACGTAATCACTAAAATGAAATATTTAATCCAGTTTTCAACCCTTGCCTTGGCAATAATAGCATCAAACCTTGCTGTTGGCCAAACAACAAAACTTTCGTTGAACGATGCTGTAAATTATGGCGTAAAAAATCATCCCGATATGCAAAATAAAATATTGGGCGAAACCTATGCCAAGGCACAATTAAACGAAACGCGATCTTTCGGCATTCCTCAGGTAAGCGCTAATCTTCAATTTGTTGACAATATTCAAAAGCAAGTTTTTGTCTTTCCTGTTAACGGAACCCCAACACCTATTCGTGTTGGAAATACCTTTGTGAGCACAGGTACTATCCAAGCCACATGGCTAGCCTTTGATGCTACCTATTTTTTAGGTTTAAAAGCGGCGGCTGCCTTTACTGAATTGGCCAAAATACAAACCAACTTAACCAAACGCGAAGTCATTATAAATGTAACCAAATCATACCATCTCGTATTAATTACCAAAGAAAATATTGGATTACTCTCTCAAAATATTAAAACCTTGGAATCTATTTTATTCCAAACCGAAGGCTATTATAAGAATGGATTTGCCGAAAAAATTGATGTCGATCGCTTAAAACTTGCCCTTTCTAACCTTAATACCCAATTAGATGCGCTAAGCGATCAAGTTCAAATCACCGAAAAGCTTTTAAAATTTAACATGGGCATGCCCATCGATACCGATATTGAACTTACCGATAACCTTGAGTCGCTTTATGGTTTGCAAATAGAAAACAACGATTTGAAAGCCGATGCAAAACAAAGACTTGAATACCAATTACTCAGCAACCAATTAACCCTTGCTCGGCTCGATAAAAAACAATTTGAAGTGGGCAAATATCCAAATATTGTGATGTTTGGCAATTACCAGCAAAATAATTTTGGCGATAAATTGGATTATAGCACTTGGTACGGAAATTCATTTTGGGGCCTAAAAGTTGGAATCCCCATTTTTTCGGGATTTAATAACAAGGCCCAAATTGTAAAACGAAATGTAATTATTGAACAAACTTTAACTGGCATAAAAATGTTTGAAAATGCGGTAAACCTCGAAGCAAGTATGGCCTTAACCAAATATCAGCGAAGCTTAAAAGCTATTGAAATTCAAAAACAAAATTTAAGCTTAGCCAACGAAATACTATCTACAACCAATGCCAAACTTAAAGAAGGTGTGGGTTCGAATTTAGAAATAGCCAATGCCCAACAAGAATTAAAAACCTCACACACCAATTATTTAAATGCAATTTTCGATTTGTTGAACGCACAAATTGAAATTAAAAAAGCTTACGGAAAATTATAAACTCAAATCTAACAACCCTACTTAAAAAAAATATTACTATGAAATTAATTAAAAATTTATCCTTTATTTTTTTCGCCATCAGCATCATGGCTTCATGTTCGAATTCGGATACGAATACATTAGTGCAGAAAAAAGACGAGCTGTTGAAACTGAAAGAAGAAAGAAAAACTCTGAATTCTAAAATTTTAGCCTTAGAAAAAGATATTGCAAAACTTGACTCAAACTCGGCTTTTGCCTCCAAAGCAAAGCTTATTAGTGTGAGGCCCTTAGCCTATCAAACTTTTACTAATTTTATTGAAATAATGGGAAAAATAGATGCTGAACTCAATACCACCGTAAGCAGTGAAATTCCTGGCGTTATACATCGCATTGCAGTGCATACCGGCCAATCGGTAAGCATAGGCCAAACCTTAGGCGAGATTGACAATACTGTTTCGTCAATTGCCGTAAACGAGCTTAAGCAACAAATTGAATTTGCAAAAACGATTTATGAAAAACAAAAAAATCTATGGGATCAAAAAATAGGAACAGAGGTGCAATTTATTTCGGCCAAGAATAATTATGAAGCTTTGCAAAAGCGTTTGCAAACCACCAACCAACAATTAGGCATGGCACGTATCAAATCGCCTATAAATGGAGTAGTAGATGATGTTTTTGCAAAAATTGGACAAACGGTAGCACCAGGTGTACCATGTTTTAGAATTGTAAATACGAGCAAACTAAAAGTTAGGGCGAGTGTAGCCGAATCGTATGCCGGAAAAATAAAACAAGGAAATAACGTACACTTATTTTTTCCCGATTTAAATTTAGAAGCCAAGGGATCGGTAAGCTTTGTTTCTAAAATAATCGACCCAATTAATCGAGCTTTCAATGTTGAAATTCCTATTGATTCGGACGAAAACTATAAGCCCAATATGATGGCTCAGATTAAAATTGCCGATTATCAAAATGACAAAGCCTTGATTGTTCCTATCAATACCATTCGCACCATTGGATCTAAAAGTTACGTAATGCTTGCTACCGAAACCAATGGCATTATGCGCGCAACAAAACGAGAAGTTACATTTACATGGACCTATAACGGACAAACTGAAATAAGCACAGGGTTGAATGAAGGCGACAAACTGATAACTGTTGGGTATCAAGAATTAGAAGATGGCGATGAAATTAAATTTTAAGTTTCATAAGTCGATAACAATAATATTTACGATTACATACTTATTAATCAATAGTTAATTCTCATGAACGAACCAAAAAGAGGGCCAAAAGAGTTTTTTGCAAGCAGTTGGTCCATCGATAATAAAACCAGTATTTTCATATTTACGATAATTCTCACCCTCATAGGCATAGCCTCCTACTTTAGCCTCCCGAAAGAGAAATTTCCTGATATTGTGATTCCAACCATCATGATAAACACGATTTATCCGGGATCGGCGCCTGTAAATATTGAGAATTTGATTACCAAGCCCATCGAAAAACAAATAAAATCGATAACGGGGGTTAAAAAACTTACAAGCAATTCGGTACAAGATTTTTCGATGGTAGTGGTCGAATTTAACACCGATGTAGATGTTACCGAAGCCAAACGAAAGGTAAAAGATGCCGTGGATAAAGCCCGCGGCGATTTGCCAAACGACCTACCAAAGGAGCCCACAGTAAAGGAACTGGATTTTAGCGAGATGCCCATTCTTTTTATCAATATCTCGGGCGATTATGATTTAAATCAACTCAAAAAATTTGCCGAATTGGCCGAAGACAAAATCGAAACCTTACCCGAAATAACGCGCGTTGATTTAGTTGGAGCCTTAGACCGCGAAATTCAGGTAGATGTAGATATGTATAAGATGGAAGCATCGAATATCACCCTGCGGGATGTTGAAAATGCCATCGCTTATGAAAACATGAGAATTTCAGGCGGAAACATGAAAATTGAAAACATGCAACGCACCTTAAATATTTCGGGCGAGTTCAAAACCATTGATCAAATCCGAAATTTAATGATTAGGGGCATGAGCGGCTCTGCCGTATATCTGCGTGATATTGCCACCGTAAACGATGCCTTTAAAGAACAAGAAAGCTTTGCTCGATTGAACAATAAAAATGTTATAACCTTAAATATATTAAAGCGAAGCGGCGAAAATTTAATTGAAGCCAGCGACAAAAGCAGAGCCATCATAACTGAATTGCAAAAAACAAAATTTCCTAAAGATTTAAACGTAGTATTAACCGGCGATCAAAGCAACGATACGCGACTAACCTTGCACGACTTAATAAATACCATTATCATAGGATTTATACTCGTAACCTTTATTTTAATGTTTTTTATGGGGGCAACCAATGCAATATTTGTCGCCTTATCGGTTCCTCTATCGTGTTTTATTGCGTTTTTGGTCTTCCCCTTAATTGGTTTTAGCTTAAACATGATCGTGCTTTTTGCGTTTTTGTTGGCCTTGGGCATTGTGGTTGACGATGCCATAGTAGTAGTTGAAAACACCCATAGGATATTCGACAATGGAAAAGTACCTATTAAAATAGCCTCAAAACAAGCTGCAGGCGAGGTGTTTCTTCCTGTGTTATCAGGCACATTAACCACTTTAGCGCCCTTTGTTCCCCTGGCATTTTGGCAAGGAATCATTGGCAAATTTATGTTCTTTTTGCCCGTTACCTTAATCGTTACGCTATTAGCTTCTCTTGTGGTTGCTTATGTTATTAATCCTGTGTTTGCGGTTCAATTTATGAAACCCCATAGCGATCCCAAAAGTCCTGAAAACATTAGCAAAAACAAAAAAAACATGCTTGCCATTTCCACTGTAATTGGGTTTGTGGCCATTTTGTTTTACCTAACAGGAAACTTTGGAGGTGGCAATTTTATGATAAGCTTATTGCTTTTATTCCTCCTCTATAAATTTGTGTTGAAGCAAAGTATTACAAAATTTCAGAAAAATATATGGCCGGCTGTGCAAAGTAAATACGCCTCTATACTTGCGTGGTGCCTAACAGGCAAACGAAGTGTAGGTTTGGTTTTTGCAACACTTGGATTGCTAATTTTTTCTGTAGTATTATTAATTATTCGAAAACCAGAGGTGGTATTTTTCCCCAGTGGAGAACCTCATTTTGTATATACATATATAACTCTGCCGGTTGGCACCGATCAAAAACACACCAATGAAGTAACTAAAGAGGTTGAATCTCGCATTTATAAGGTCTTGGGCAAAAACAATCCCATGGTCGAATCTGTTATATCAAATGTTGCTGTTGGAGCCACCGATCCTCAAGAAAACGATAGATCTGTGGCTAGCAATAAAGCAAAAGTTTCGGTGTCGTTTGTCGAATTTGATAAGCGCAACGGCGAATCAACGTCCGATTACCTCACCAAAATTCGCGATGCGGTAAAAGGAATACCTGGAGCCACCATTACGGTTGGCAAAGAAGCCAATGGCCCACCAACGAGCAAACCCATCAGCATTGAAATTGCCGGTGATGATTTTGAAGAACTCATCAACACCAGCAACCATCTCAAGCGATTTTTGGACAGTGTAAATATTGAAGGCGTCGAAGAACTAAAATCGGACCTTGCCAATATAAAACCTGAAATTGTAGTGGATATTGATAGAGAAAGGGCTAACCACGAAGGAATTTCTACGGCACAAATTGGCATGGAAATTAGAACGGCCGTATATGGAAAAGAAATTTCGAAATTTAAAGACGAAAACGACGACTACCCTATACAATTAAGATTTCAAGAAAGCCAAAGAGCAAATATTAGCAAGCTCATGAACCTGAAAATTTCGTATCGCGATATGAATATGAATGGGCTAATCCGTCAGGTTCCGCTAAGCTCGGTGGCCAACATACATTATAGCAATACTTACGGAGGAATAAAACGAGAAAATCAAAAACGATTGGTTACACTATCGTCAAATATATTGAGCGATTATAATGCCAACGAAGTGGTAGCTCAGGTTACCGAAGTAGTAAATGGGTTTCCAATATCCGAAACCATCAGCATAAAAATGGGTGGCGAACAGGAGCAGCAAAAAGAAACCGGAGCGTTTTTGGGAATGGCTTTGCTTTCATCCATAGGTTTAATAATTTTAATATTGGTCATACAATTTAATTCGATAAGTAAGCCCTTAATTATTTTAAGTGAAATCATTTTTAGCATCATTGGAGTTTTTCTGGGTTTTGCTATTTTTAAAATGGAATTTTCAATTGTTATGACGGGTATAGGCATCGTTGCGCTTGCGGGTATCGTGGTGCGTAATGGAATTTTATTGGTTGAATTTACCGATCATCTCATCGAACAGGGCATGCCCACCAAAGACGCTATTATTGAAGCAGGACGAATTCGTATGACACCAGTTATATTAACCGCTTCGGCCACAATACTGGGTTTAGTGCCTTTGGCTGTTGGTTTAAATATTGATTTTGTTACTTTGTTTACCGAGCTAAACCCGCACTTGTTTTTTGGAGGAGATAGCGTAGCTTTTTGGGGGCCATTAAGTTGGACTATGATTTTTGGACTTGGTTTCGCAACTTTTCTTACTTTAGTTTTGGTGCCAGCCATGTATTTGATTTCGGTTAAGGTTAAAGAAAAATCAAATAAATTTATTAATAAACTTAATGCTTAACTCATAATAATAAACCAATCACACACGTATTTTTGCAAACCCTAAAGAACACCATGAGAAAAGAATCCAAAAAATTTTTAAAAGAATATTTAAATAATGCTTCCCCTACCGGACATGAGCATTCGGGACAGCAAATTTGGCTGAATTACATAAAACCCTATAGCGACGATTATATTGTAGATACCTATGGTACAGCGGTTGGCGTAATAAATCCAGGACAAAAATACAAGGTTGTTATCGAAGCACATGCCGACGAGATTGCTTGGTATGTCAATTTTATTACACCCGAAGGTTATATTTATGTGATTCGAAACGGAGGTTCCGATCATCAAATTGCCCCGAGTATGCGGGTAAACATTCACGGTAAAAAAGGAATCGTTAAAGGCGTATTTGGATGGCCTGCCATACATGTGCGCGAACCTGGTAAAGAAGATCACCCAACCCTCAAAAATATTTTTATCGATTGCGGGGCAAAAAACAAAGAAGAAGTTTTGGAAATGGGTATTCAAATTGGTTCGGTAATCACCTTTGTTGACGAAATGATGGAACTTAATGATCATTTTATAGTGGGGCGAGCCCTTGACAATAGAATTGGTGGGTTTATGATAGCCGAAGTGGCTCGTTTGTTGAAAGAAAACAAAATTAAACTCCCTTATACTCTATACGTTGTAAATTCGGTTCAAGAAGAAATAGGCTTGAGAGGTGCCGAAATGATCTCAAGGCGTTTGAAACCCGACGTGGCCATCGTTACCGATGTAACCCACGACACCACTTCGCCCATGTATAGCAAAAAAGATCAAGGCGATATTGCGTGTGGCAAAGGTCCTACCCTTACCATTGGCCCAGCCGTGCACAACAATGTTTTGAAAATGCTCGAAGAAGTGGCCGAAACCCATAAAATACCCTACCAACGCCATGCCACTTCGCGCAGCACCGGTACCGATACCGATATGTTTGCTTATTCATCCGAAGGTGTGGCTTCGGCATTAATTTCCTTGCCCTTAAAATACATGCACACCACTGTCGAAACGATTCATAAAGACGATCTCGACAACGTTATCAAACTTATGTACGAAACCCTTCTTCAATTAGAAGCAGGCCACGACTTTAGGTACATTAAGTAAACAAAGCCACAAACATAATTTCATTAAGAGTTTTAATACCATTAGGGGCCTCGAGCCCCTATTGCTTATAAAAGAATTTGAATAGAATTGTTTTTTTTTCATAGAGATGTAATATATTGCATATTGTTTTAATTAAAACCTAACTTATTATTGTAAAAAACTATGCAATTTGACGGATTTAAAATTTCGCCTTGCGGAAACGCTGTACTTACAATCGATAATAATGTATTGACAATATCTGGAATAACAAATTCTGGACTTGATGGTGTGCTGATTAACACAGAAAATGTTGAAATAGGAGAGCAAATTACTGGTGTAAATTTATCAAGTTTTGAAATTTCTTCTATTCAGGTCGTGTAAATTATTCAAGATGAAATTCAACACAACTATATTGATACTTTTTTGTGCTTTGATGTGCCTTTCGGCCTTGCTAATAAAACAAATAAAAAAAAATACTGATTCGAGTTTTAGAATAATTTCAAATTTCCCTATTCCGTATGATAGTGCATATAATAAAAATGACACCACATATTTTTTTAAATCACATACTTATATTGGCAAATCAATTACTAAAACTAAAATTAATTTCGCGATGAAGAAAATTCATTAATTTGCTGGTAATTGGTGGTTTTTTATAATCTTCAAATTCTTTAATCAGACCTAATAACCTAGTTGCTCTTAAGTTACTAATATCATTTATATTTACATTCGCAAATTTAAGACAATGATTATTATTTTAAAGTTTGTTGGGAAGAACTGATTTAAGAAGAGAAACTATTTCTTCTTTATCGTTTTGGTGGCATTTTTCTTTGCCATGTCTTCCAAGCGCTTCTGAAATCCCGATTTTTTAATAACCACCGGTTTCTTTTTATTTTCTTCGATTTGCTTATGAAGTTTAACCTCATCAACAAAAAATTTGCGAATCAATACATTTTGCCCAAAAGTGATCATATTGCCCAAAAAGTAATAATAGGTAAGTCCCGATGCATAATTATTAAAGAAGCCTAGGAACAGAATAGGCATTAAATAAGAAATCCATTTCATTTGGCCGCTCACTCCCGTAAGTTGATTGTTCATTCGGGTATAAAGCAGAGTCGACACCGTCATCAAAAGCGTAAATAAACTTATATGCGTGCCGTAAAATGGTATGTTAAACCCTAATTCGAATACCGAATCAAAAGTTGAAAGGTCATTGGCCCACAAAAATGCTTTTTGCCTAAGCTCGTAACTCGCCGGAAAAAAATTGAACATAGCTAAAAGTATTGGCAACTGAAGCAACATTGGCAAACACCCACCCATTGGGCTAACGCCTGCGCGCTTATACAGCTTCATGTTTTCTTGCTGTACCTTGGTCATATCAGAGCCATGCTTTTCTTTAATTTCATCAATCTCCGGTTTTAAAATTCTCATTTTAGCCGACGATACATAGGATTTGTATACCAAGGGAAACAGAAGTAGCTTAATAATTAAAGTTAGCATGAGTATCACTAAGCCAAAATTTTGAATGAACGTTGCCAACCAGTTAAAAATTGGAATAATCATATACTTGCTCACCCATCCAAAAAATCCTAGAGAAATAACTTGCTGCAAGCCAATTTTTTGCGCTGTTAAAGTTGGATAGTGATTGGTTCCAATATAAAACTCAAATTCATATTTTTGGTTAGGATTAAATTCATAAGGCAATACAGCCGATGCCGTCATTTTTTTGATGCATGTCGGGTTTTCGTCCACAGGAATCTCAACATTTACCGTTACGTCTTCCATAATACCCGTCTTAGAAATTAACGTAGTATTAAAAAACTTTTGCTTAAACGAAAACCATTCTACACCCTTTTGAAGCTTTTTTTCTTCGTTTTCGGTGGTCGACAAACTTTCGACACTTTCGTCGGTCTTGTATTTATAAAAAACTGTTGAAGTAGAGCGTTCGTCCGAAATGGTGCGTTCGGCCAATCCAATGTTGCTCACCCAATCAAACTCAATATAATTGCCCGATTGAGGAATTATGTCATGGAAGTTAATCAACTCGAGATTGTAAGTTAAGCAATAAGATTGCGTCTTAAGCTTATAGGTCATCCTAACCGTTCCCCCGTTAACTTTTGCGTCCATTACAATGGCTGATTTTGAGCTCGCTGAAGGAACAAAATTTAAGTCGGAGGTATTAATTACCACCCCATCTTTTAAGTTAATTTTATAATTAAAGGTATCGTTGGGATTATTAAGGAGGTAAAGATCCGTTGAGTCATATTTTTTGAGCCCCTTAAGTAAAACGCCCATCATTCGGCCACCCTTGTTAGAGATGGCAATTTTTAGTTTGCTATTTTCAATGGAGTATGTTTTGGCAATAAAGGTATCAATAACAGGAATAATAGCTGTGGATGCAGTATCGGTAATGGACGATAAAGTGGCCGATTTTGGAGCACTCAGCGAATCCTTAAGGTGATTAACACTTTTGAGAGAGTCTTCAGTTTGGGCTTGAGCTTCTATTTCGGCAGCATTTTGCTGATTGAAATAGAAGGTAACTAATAAAATTATAAAGATAAGAACGTAACCAATGATCGATTTTTTATCCATTTGTATATACTGCTTAAAAACGGCTGCAAAAATAGGCTTAAATCTACAAAATTTTGCGTTTCTTTTATCTAAAAAAGTAGGCCAGAATACGACTTTTGAATTAAAAAATTCAAATCTAGATTAGGAATTGCGCGCCTTCTTTTTTACCTTGCTTCGAACCCATATTGCAAGAGAATAAACATTTCATTTTGAACCAAAATATTCCAAATTTGAGATTATTATAGTATTTAAAAAAAATCAAAGCACTGATTAATACTTATTTACAATTTTGGTTAATAAATTGCAAATTAATGGTAAACCTAATTTGGTTATCATGACAGAGGTTTATCATCAGCTTACGATTAGGAGAGTTTTCCAATACGGATTAACCTTAATTTTCGGCCTTTCATCCTTCTTTTCGTTTTC
>CAMDXE010000003.1 GCA_945878925.1 Chitinophaga pinensis | reverse complement strand
AAATCGCTGTTTAATAATTCTTCTTTTTTCATTTTTAGTGTGTTAAAGTTAATAAAAAAGTTATTTCCGAAAATTTTATGACCTTTTTGGATTAAGGTCAAAATTTTTCAGAACAACTTTTTAACTTACACACTTAGTGAGATACTACCGTAAAGGGCGAAAGTTGCCCATTATGCAGCAACAAGTTCCTGTTGCTCCACATGTATAGGAGTACCGTCTTCAATGTTAAAATCTGTAAGGGTCCCGGCAACATCCACATAGGAATTAGAATATTCTTTATGAGCAAACTTGCCTTGTGTCCAACCAAGGTCTAGTAGGGTAATCTTTTGAGCCTTATTAGGCATTTTTAACAAATGTAAAAGAAATTCATTTACTTGAAACTCTAACATTTTTTTAGCATTTTCGGTGGTATCGCCATATGCACTTAATTCTAAAGATGGAACATACATTACCATTTGTTTTGTATCTTTATCTTTGAATGTAATAGATGTAGTAACGCATCTTATTTGGCCTTCTTTTTTATTTCGCTTAACACGAATAAAATCCCTATTCCTCACTTCGCTAATACTATTGTTCATACTGAATTGACTTTACAAATGTAATACATCGAATTATATATACACTATTCGTAAACAATAGGTTTTAGTTACTTAAATTCACGTAATCAGGCGAAATATTTTACCTTTCTAAGTGCCCCGATTTTTTATCGGGAAGGAATCTATCATTAAAGTAAAGATGCTTCCCCGATAAAAAATCGGGGCGTTCAGCATTACAGCCATGGAGGCAAACAATTTGAAAATTATTTCCTTACATAAGCCTTGAACTCAAAATCGTATTCATTTTTTTCATCTTGAATATAGGATTTCGAATCTATAGTTTTCCATTCATCGAAGTCGATTGCGGGCAAAAAAACTTCAGCTTCCGGAAAATCAGCCTTTACGTGGGTTAAATAAAGCTTGTCTGCCAGATCCATCGAATACGAATAAATCTGGCCACCGCCAATAATAAATGCTTCTTTTTCTCCGGTTTCACGTGCCATCTCAATGGCATGATTTAAGTCGATGGCTGTATATATTCCTTCTATTTCTATACGGCTTGTTGTTACCACAATATTTATTCGGCCGGGCAGGGGTTTGCCAATGGACTCAAAGGTTTTGCGCCCCATAATTATGCAATGCCCCAAAGTAAGTTGTTTGAAAAGTTTTAAATCGTCGCTCAATCGCCAAAGCAATTTATTGTTTGCTCCCAGTTCATTGTTTTGGCCTATAGCGGCTATAATGGATACTATCATTTATTTTAGCAGGTGATAAGTCTGGTGTTAAAATTTATGAATTTTCGCCCAGATCATAGGTTTCATTCACTTTTTCCCATTTGGTTAATACGGTTCTAAAATCTTTGGGGAGTTCAGATTCAAAAAACACATATTCATCGGTGGCTGGGTGAATAAATCCTAAGGTTTTGGCATGTAAGGCTTGACGAGGCATGGTGTTAAAACAATTCTCAACAAACTGTTTGTACTTGCTAAACACTACGCCCTTCAATATTTTATGACCTCCATAATGCGTATCGTTAAAAAGCGTATGGCCAATATGTTTTAAATGTACTCGAATTTGATGCGTTCGGCCCGTTTCTAGTTTGCATTCTATCAAAGACACATAGGTTAGGTTTTGCAATACCTTAAAATGAGTAACGGCATGTTTACCCGTTTCGGGATTGTCATAAACTCTGAAAATTTTTCGATCTCTCTCGCTTCGCGCAATATTTCCGGTTATTGTGCCTTCTTGTTCATTAAATGTTCCCCAAACCAATGCATTGTATATACGATTAATAGAATGTGCTTTGAATTGGGCGGCCAATTTATTCATAGCCATTTCGGTTTTGGCAATAATCATAAGTCCCGACGTATCTTTATCGATGCGATGAACCAACCAGGGCCGAATATCGCCTTCGGGCGCGCCTTTTTTAAAGTGCCAAGCCAAGGCATTAACTAAGGTTCCGGTATAATTGCCATAGCCGGGATGTGCCACCATTCCTGGTTTTTTGTTAATAATGGCTAAATGTTCATCCTCATATACGATGTCTAAGGGGATGTCTTCGGGTATAATTTCAAGATCACGCGGGGCTTCGAATGCTATTACAATAATCTCATCTCCAGGTTTTACCTTATAGCTCGATTTGGTGGTTTTGTCATTCACCAAAACTTTCGACGAATCTATTCCTTCCTGAATTTTTACCCGTGTTACGTTTTCTATTCTATCCATTAAGAATTTGTCGATTCTTAATAAATCTTGTCCCTTATCGACCACAAAACGATGTAAAATAAAATAATCGTCCGATAGCGGCTCATCCGTTTCGTGTTCGTCTTGGTATAGGTTTTGAGAAGTATTTAGCACAAATAAGTTGTATTTTCGCGGTGCAAAATTACTCTTAAACATTCAAATGATTACACATCAATCGTCTTTAACCGATTTTACCTCGCAAATAAAATTTGTTTTAGAAACCTATACCAATCATAATATTAAGGCTTCCGACTATTCAAATATTATTTTAGGCGGTTTAGGAGGCAGCGGCATTGGTGCTAAAATCACAAAAGCTTGGTTTTTCGACAAAATGCCCATCCCACTCGACACCATAGCCGACTACAATCTTCCGGCTTATGCGAATGAAAAAACATTGGTAATTTTAAACTCTTATTCTGGCAACACCGAAGAAACAATAAATCTTTTTAGCGAAGCCAAAACAAAAGGATGTAAGCTTATTTGCATTTCTTGTGGAGGTAATTTACACAATCTTGCCATTACAAATCAGGATATTCTATACCGTTTAGAAGAAGGCTATCAACCGAGAATGACTATTGGCTATGGCTTATCATTTTTATTTTTGATAATGGGTGAACTAGCCCAAATGAACACCCGCCCAGAGCTGGAAGAGGTGATTGAAAAATTTAAAGATTTACACGATTATCAATTAGACTCGGCCCAAAGTATTTTTCGGTTTTTTAAAGCGTCTATCAAAAATAAATTTGTAATCGTAGCCGATAAATTCTTTGCTCCCATTGCCATCCGATTTTGCCAACAGTTGAATGAAAATGCGAAATTAGAAGCCTTTGTTCATGTTTTGCCCGAAGCCAATCACAATACCATCGAATCGTATTATGGCAGGCTTCACACAAATTTTTTGTTCTTATACAGCGATTTAAACCCAAGAGTTCATGCTCGCTTCGATTTTTTAACCTCCAAATTAGAACTCGACAACAACAAGGTTTTAAACATGTATGTGCCTGAATATACAATCTTCAGCATATTCGATATCATTTATCGATTGGATTGGGTTTCGCTTTATTTAGGCGATGAACATGGATATGATCCCATGAAAATAAAAAATATTATGGCGCTCAAAGACTACCTGTCTGAACTTGAAATAGTGGATGAAAGCAACGATTAAATCCATGCATGACTCAAAAAGTTTAGGCCAGTAGATATTGCCAATTAATTGAATACGTAAGGGTGAATCTTCGTTTTTTAAATCTATTTAATCCAAAGCCAAAAATGGCTGCGGAGCCCGATCGAAGCCAGTGCGTCGATTTTCATTCTCATTTATTGCCCGGCATCGACGATGGATGCAAAACCCTTGATGATTCTTTGACCATTATTCGAGAACTTCAGTATCAAGGCATTAATCATATTATTACCACTCCACACATATTCAAAGAGCTATATCCCAATACACCCGAAATAATTTTAGAGAAATTAAAGCTCTTGCAAAGTGCGCTTATTCAAAACAACATAAACATTAAATTAGAAGCTGCTGCCGAATATTATCTTGATGAATGGTTTTGTCAAAATTTCCAAACCATGGATCTTCTAACATTTAAAGGAAACCACATTCTTGTGGAGACCAATTATATGGAACGTCCGCATTTTTTAGAGCAGGTATTTTTTGATTTACAAACCAGTGGCTATGCGGTTGTATTTGCGCATCCCGAGCGCTATAATTATTTGATTAATAATTATAATGCCTTTCATTCATTATTTGATCGAGGCATATTGTTCCAATGCAATTTATTGTCTTTTACGGGCTATTATTCGCCACAAATCAAAAAAGCAGCAAACTATTTATTAAAACACAATATGATTTCGATGATAGGTTCGGATATTCATAAAATAAAACACGCCCAAATTATAAGCGAATTTAAAAAATCAAAAGCATATCAGAACTTAATTCAATTGGATTTGCTCAATAATACCCTTTAGAATTTTGAAGACTTTTGGTATAAAAGAATACCGTTAAAATCAAGAAGCGCCCTTTCACTCTATATATTCAAAGGTGTTGGTAACATTGTGTGTATTATAAAGCTTCATCCATTCATAATCTTCCAAAATTAAATTAGGTTTGCAACATACCCCAATGGAGCAATTTTTAGTTTCGGCACGCAAATACCGACCATCCTCGTTTGATACGGTTGTTGGGCAAGAGCACATTACCGAAACGCTCTTAAATGAAATAAAACAAAACCGATTGGCTCAGGCTTTTTTGTTTACCGGTCCGCGAGGCGTAGGCAAAACAACTTGTGCCCGAATATTGGCCAGGGTTATTAATACCGATTCTAATCCAAGCATAGATCCAAATTACGATTTTGCATTCAATATTTTTGAATTGGATGCGGCTTCCAATAACTCGGTCGACGATATTCGTCAATTAGTTGATCAGGTGAGGATCCCTCCGCAAATAGGCCAGTACAAAGTATACATAATTGATGAGGTTCACATGCTCAGCAGCAATGCTTTTAATGCATTTCTTAAAACCTTAGAAGAACCGCCGCCTTATGCCATTTTTATTTTAGCCACCACCGAAAGGCACAAAATATTACCCACCATACTTTCACGCTGTCAAATTTTTAATTTCAAACGCATTGAGCCTTCGGCTATTGTAACTCAACTTAAATCTATTTGCCAAAAAGAAGGAATTGAGGCCGACGAAAACGCCCTCCACATTATTGCACTCAAAGCCGACGGAGGCCTGCGCGACGCCTTGTCGATGTTTGACCAAATGGTAAGTTTTAGCAAAGATAAAAAGCTTACGTATGAGGGTGTCATCGAAAACCTTAATGTACTCGACTATAATTATTATTTTGAGGTAAGCGAAAACCTAAATGTGGCTAACTATAGCAACGTTTTAATAAAATTTGATGACGTATTAACCAATGGGTTTGATGGTCAATATTTTTTAAATGGTTTGGCTTCACATTTCAGAGATTTGTTGGTTGTAAAAAATACGAGCACAGCCTATTTGATAAGTGGCCCAAAACAAATGTTGGCTAAATACCAATCGCAAGCTGCAAATTTGTCTTCAGGATTTTTACTCAACGCCATAAATATTGCGGATCAATTTGATCAAACCTACAAAGCCAGCCGCAACCAACGCCTGCATGTAGAATTGGCCTTAATTAAAATGGCCAATATTAATTCGGTTATCCATTTGGCCGAAGAACTTAAAAAAAAAAGCCCTGAGCTAAAAACCGAACAAAAAAACCCTGCGATTGAAGCAAAACAAGACCTTGCTCCTATCCCATCGTCCGATACAGGCTCGAAGCCACCCAATACCTTGCGTATGGGTCGTTTGGGCAATATGGTAAATAATCCTTCGGCATTTGCGGCCAAAAAACAAGAAGAACAGGAGGCCAAAACCGAAGCAAAAAACAGCGAGGAGCCTCTACAAATAGTTTCGGAGCCCCCATCTCTAATCAGCCTTAGCAACCTTACCCTCGATTTTGCAAACCTTAAAAAAGCAGAAGGCAAATCGTTTGCATATTCCTTGTTAAAAGAATTAGGGATTGACGAACAGGATGGCAAACTCATCATTACCCTTACCAATAGCCGCGATCAAAGCGAATTTGATGAACTTAAAACCGATTTTTTACGTTTTCTGAACCTTAAATCGGGCAAAAATTACCAATTTGAAGTCAAGCTCGAAAAAGTCGAACAAAAGCTATTAAAGGTTTATACCAACAAAGACAAATTTACATACCTGGCCGAACAAAATCCGTTTTTGATAGAGTTTAGTAAAGAATTGGGATTGGAGTTGGAGTAGGTTTTAACTTAGGGCAACCATCTCCGATAACGGAAACTACTTATTATTCCGATATATTAAATTCTAAAAGTTTAAGTGATTTAGGATATTTAGTCATTTCAGATTTAACTTCCTCAAAAGTTTTGCCAATTGGAAGAAAATCTATATTATCATAGGATAGAGTAAACAATTTGTTATTACAGATACTGGTTAAATTCAAAAATGGATTTATCGGGTAATTTTGACTTGATTTCATTGATTCTGATGTCGGATAATTGATTTTATGTCCAGAATTAACCCATTCTTTTGATAAAGAGTCATATTTAATTATATCAAGTTGTATTTGATATGGAAAAGGTAACCCTCCTCTCCAAATTAGCCATATTTCATTCCTGTTTCTTGGAATAATTTTTAAGATATAGTTATAAAATTTATCTTTTCTCATAATTTGAGCTAATGACAAATCAAACTGAACTCCCGGATGAGTCCTTTTTATTGAATCATAAAATCCTAAATTAATATCAGCAAAGTCTTTTATTGGATTTCTTATTGTTGATACTTTCTTCTCGGTTAATTCAATAGATATTATTTCATTTTTTAAAGCATTTGCCAAAAAAAGATAATTTTGATAGCCTATTGAATATGATGAAAAACTTAAATGCCAGAATGGATTATCAAAATAATCTGAATAATAAATAAGCTTATTATGGCTTTTATTAAGATTATAAACTGCAAAAGAATCGTTTAAAAAATAACAAGTGTAGTTACTATTCAAATTACTAATGGGGTATACCCCATACAAATTATCGCCATAATAATAGTAATAATTAAAGGGGCGAGAATGAAATGTTCTTATTACTGAAGAGGATATTAATTTTAGTTCATCATTAATATTTTCTACACAGATCAGGTATTTTCTGTCAAAAACAATAAAAATTAGTGAGGAATCAATAAAATTTGTATTTGTAATTTGGAATGATCTAATACTATCTTTATAGGGTAACTTCATATAAAGATTTTTAACAATTCCTGAATTTAGATCTTTTATTAATATGTGAAGGTTCTCCAATAAAGTATCAGTTCCTATTACATAAATCTTATCTTTAAGATTATTGCAGATACTAATATTTTTTGAATAAAAGTCTGGGTGATTAGTATAAAAATTTTCAAGATATATCCTATCCTGAAACGAAAGTAATCGTTGGCATTTACAAACATTTTGAAAAATTAAAAAAATGACAAATACCAACCATTTCATGATAATTAATTCATTAATCAATTCTTGTAAAGGCCATATCAATCACGTCGGTTCCGCTATTATAAGTCATAATAACCGAATAGTGTCTGACATTTTCCTCTCCCTCAACTTGATATGCTTGATAATATGCTCCTGTATAATTTCCCATTAGCGCGTCGGCATCAGCCAAACCCATAAGATAATCACATGCCGTTTCATCAGTTGGATCATTGTAAGCCCCTTGTCCAGGATCCGTCATCGGACAAAGTCCACAATTTTCATCATCAGGCCAACAATGTACCCATACATTACCAGCGGGATCTACATTACGATCATAACTCCATCCCGCTTTTTCCCTTTCTAAATCTGCCGTAGTGATAATTCTATGAAAGACAGCTTTGGAATAAAAGGAAAACATTAAAATAACTGTAAACATTAAGATTTTTTTCATAATAAATAAATTAAATCCCTAACTCGCGCAAGCTCCAATGCAAAGATGCTTGTGTTTTATTCAAAACCAATAAATCCTGCAATTAATTTCTAAAGTTGTTTTAGCACATTACACCTAAAAGAAAACCCTCACGTACCGCATTGTTATTTTTCCTTTTCAATAAACTCCTTTTATTTTTACCAATAAAAACCCAAACTCATAGTTGTATATTTGTATTTCAATAAATATAACCATGTATACCACTTACCATTTATCATCGGCCCAGGACATAACACCGGACATAATAGATGCCATTAAAGCCACATTTAAATCGAAACCTATTACCATTACAGTAGAGGAAGAATTAGATGCAACAACATATTTGATGTCGAGTGCAGTCAATAAAGCAAGGCTTGATAAATCTATAGAACAGGCTAAGAATGGAGAATTAATTGAAGTGAAAATATAAAAATTTATGCGTAAAATACTTTTTACGCCTATTGCCTTTGAACAATACAACGACTGGCAAATTGAAAATAAACAAGTTTTTAATAAACTAAAAAAACTTATTAGTGAAACAGCCAAAACACCTTATGTAGGAACTGGAAAACCGGAAGCATTAAAATATGAATATTCAGGATGCTGGTCAAGAAGGATAACCGATGAACATCGACTGATTTATAGGGTTGAAGAAAATCTAATTGAAATTTTGTTTTGTAAATTTCATTATTGATTAATATCGTTTTGTAATTAGAAAAGTTTAATAAGTAGTAAGCTCAACTCACCTCCATACACAATTCAATCAATACACCACCGGTACTTTTGGGATGCAAAAATGCAATCAATTTATTATCGGCTCCTGGTTTTGCAGTTTTAGTAATCAATTCAAATCCCTCGGATTGCAAGCGGATAATTTCGGCATCTATATCAGATACTTCAAAGGCAATGTGATGAATTCCTTCGCCGCGTTTTTCTATAAATTTGGCTATGGGGCTTTCGGTATGCGATGCCGAAAGCAATTCGATTTTTGCCTCACCCATTCTGAAAAATGAGGTGCGAACACCCTCACTTTCTACATCTTCATGTTTATACGGTTTGGTATTTAATAGAGCAGAATACAGGGAAATTGCGGCGTCCAAATCTTTTACGGCAATTCCAATATGTTCTATTTTGTTCATGGTACAACAATACTAAAATTTAGAGTGTGTTATTAAACAGATTAAAAAAAATGTTGCAATTAATTATTTTTAATCCAGAAACCTTTCAGTTTTTATCTCCAAATGTATGACGAAAGTCATTGTATTTCTGTAAAAAATTTATACGAATAAATTTGAAAATTATAGTGCTATATTTGCGCTTAGAATTAGTCTAAATAAAGATTAGATGTTGCAACTGCCCATATACCTAGATAACAACGCCACCACGCCCATGGATCCAAGAGTTTTGGAAACCATGCTACCCTATTTTACCGAATATTTTGGAAATGCAGCAAGCCGCAATCATCCTTTTGGATGGAAAGCCGAAGAGGCGGTTGATTATGCGCGTGAACAAATTGCAAAATTGATAAGCGCTACCGAAAAAGAAATTATTTTTACAAGCGGCGCCACCGAGTCAAATAACCTAGCTCTTAAGGGAGTTTTTGAAATGTATCGCGAAAAAGGCAATCATATCATTACGGTTAATATTGAACATAAAGCTATCATCGACACCTGTCGCCACCTCGAAAAACAAGGGGCCGAAGTTACCTACCTCGAACCACAACCCGATGGAAGAGTTTCGGTTGAACAAGTGGAAGCGGCCATCAAACCAAATACTATATTAATTTCGGTTATGTATGCCAACAACGAAATTGGCTGCATCAACCCTATACGCGAAATTGGCGAAATGGCCCATAAACACGGCATTTTGATGCATACCGATGCTACCCAAAGTATTGGAAAAATTCCTGTGAATGTTTTGACAGATCATATCGACCTCGCCTCGTTTTCGGCTCATAAAATGTACGGCCCAAAAGGAATTGGAGCCCTTTATGTACGTCGCAAAAACCCAAGGGTAAAAGTAACTTCACAGTTAGATGGCGGTGGGCACGAGCGCGGCATGCGTAGCGGCACCTTAAATGTAACGGGTATTGTAGGATTTGGAAAGGCCTGCGAATTGGCTATGCATGAAATGGCAGAAGAATCGGTGCGATTATCAAAATTGCGCGATAAACTGGAAACCCTACTCCTCCAATTAGAGGAATCGTATGTTAACGGCAGTACAGCATATCGCTTGCCACACGTTAGCAATATTTCTTTTAAATACGTTGAAGGAGAGGGATTAATGATGGGAGTAAAAGATATTGCGGTTTCATCGGGATCGGCATGTACTTCGGCATCATTAGAACCAAGCTATGTTTTGAAAAATCTTGGCTTAGATGACGAACTGGCTCATTCAAGTTTGCGCTTTGGCCTCGGTAGGTTTACCACCGAAGAACAAATTGATTTTGCTATCGACCATGTAAAGACAGCCGTTGTAAAACTTAGAGATATGAGCCCTTTATGGGAAATGTTTAAAGAAGGAATTGACTTAAAAAGTATTGAGTGGGCCGAACACTAAAATTAAGTTTGAAAATGAGACAATTTGAAAATTTGAAGAATAGATAGGAAAAACCCTCGCATCAGTTAAGAGGACAAGAACACTAAAATTAAATTTGAAAATTTGGCAATTTGAAAATTTGAAAAATGTATATCAGTTGGAGGACAAGAGGATTAAAATAAAGTAACAAATTAAAATAATAGTATATCATGGCATATTCAGATAAAGTTATTGATCATTATCAAAATCCAAGAAACATTGGAACCTTAGATAAAAGTTCGAGTAATGTAGGAACAGGGTTGGTTGGTGCGCCAGAATGCGGCGATGTAATGCGTTTACAAATTCAAGTAAACGACGAAACAGGGGTTATAGAAGATGCCAAATTTAAAACTTTTGGCTGCGGCTCTGCCATTGCATCCTCCTCTTTAGCCACCGAATGGCTTAAAGGAAAAACCATTAACGATGCTTTGACTATCGACAATATGGATATTGTTGAAGAATTAGCTTTGCCTCCCGTAAAAATCCATTGCTCGGTTTTGGCCGAAGATGCTATAAAAGCAGCCATAAATGATTACCGAACAAAAAAAGGTTTAGAACCTATAGTTGACGGTAAAAAACACTATTAATATTCCCTTGGGCCAAATGCATACATTATGACCCTCGATCTAAAATCATAAATCAAAACTATGACCGATGTAGGCCATATCACAGTATCCGAAAAAGCATTAGCTAAAATTGCATCCTTGCGCAGCGAGGGTTTAATATTGGATGATTATTTTATTCGCGTGTCGGTCAAAGGTGGCGGTTGCAGTGGATTAAGCTACAACCTCGACTTTGACAACGAGCAGAAACCTGGGGATCAAGAATTCATAAACGAAGGCGTTAAAGTCATTTGCGACTTAAAGAGTTTCTTATACTTGGCAGGCACCGAACTTGATTTTAGCGATGGCTTAAATGGAAAAGGATTTAATTTTATAAATCCTAATGCTAGCCGAACCTGCGGGTGCGGCGAAAGTTTTGCGGTATAATTAAGCACACAATCAAAATATTCGAGGCCAACCTTTTGCAAAAGGTTGGCCTTTTTTAATTTTTCATATCCTCAGAAAAAAAATCAAGAACTCGTCGAATTTATCGCTATCCGGGTTCTTGATTTACTCCTAAATTTTACCTCTTACTAAGAATCATTTCCTTGAATAGCCTACAAATCAATTAGGCTAAGATTCCAGAAATTCAATTATGTTAAAATATTCATTTTGAAATACTTGCAATTCTTGTGGATAAAATGTGTTTCAAAATGTCATAAAGTGGCGTTTTGTGTTTAATAATCACATAATTTTACACCTAATTATTAAAACAAAAGAGTCATGCCCAAATTTATAGGTGAATTTGAAGGAAAAATTGATGCGAAAGGTCGTGTGGTTATTCCTGTTGGGCTAAAAAAGCAACTTCCCGAAGGGGCATCCAATCATTTGGTGATAAATAGAGGCTTTGATAAATGTTTGGTTGTTTACACACGCGACGACTGGGAAAAAGAAACTCAAAAGCTGGAAGGGCTTGATTCTTTTAACAAAATCGATCGTCAATTTATTAGAGTATTCAATAACGGCGCTAGCGAAGTAGGCCTAGATACGGCCAACAGATTGCTCATTCCTAAAAAATTAGCCAACTATGCCGAAATCAATTCGGATGTGGTGCTCTATGCCTACGATAATAAAATTGAAATGTGGAGCAAGCACAATTATGAAGCGCAGATGACTATTGATCCTGATGAGTTTTCAAAAATGGCCGAAGAAGTAATGAGTCGCCGAAACATTAATTCAAATGGATAGTTATCATATTCCGGTAATGGCTTCTCAATGCATCGAAGCACTGAATATTCAGAAAGGAGGCATTTATGTTGACGCTACCTTTGGAGGTGGAGGGCATTCGAAATTAATATTAGACAACAAAAATGTAGACAAGCTATTTGGTATAGATCAAGATCACGATGCCATCAAAAATAAATGGGACGACCAAAGACTTATAATTATCAATCACAATTATAGGTATATGAAGCAGTTTTTAAAATACCATAAAGCAGTGCCCGTAGATGGAATTTTGGCCGATTTAGGCATTTCGTCGTATCAGATTAACGAGGGAAGCAAAGGGTTTTCGTATCGTTTCGACGAAAGGTTAGACATGAGAATGGATAAAGACGATGAAATTGATGCTGTTTATGTCTTAAACGAATATACCGAAACAGAACTTACCCGTGTTTTTAATAGTTATGGCGAAATTTCAAAATCACATTACTTGGCTCGTTCGATAGTACAATACCGCAGAGGTAAATCCATTAAAAATGTCCAGGACCTTTTAGATTCTATAAAATCTGAAACCCCAAAAATAGGCGACTACGCTTTCTATTCTAAGGTATTTCAAGCCATTCGAATTGAGGTTAATAACGAATTGATAAATCTTGAACTTTTTTTAAAACAGTGCAAAGACGTATTGAAGCCCGATGGACGATTGGTAATAATGTCGTACCATTCGCTTGAAGATCGATGTGTGAAAAACTTCATTAATACAGGCAATACCGAAGGTGCCTTAATTAAAGATGATTTTGGAAATGTGTTGCGACCGTTTAAGCCATTAAACAAGAAACCCATTGTGCCCGATAATGCCGAAGTTGCTCAAAATCCCAGAGCCCGCAGTGCCAAATTAAGAATAGCCATTCGAACAAAATAACAGTGGAACAAAATACGCCTCCTATAGATTTACCAAACGATTCGGACCCTAATCAGGGTATGAATCCGCGTGAAAATATTACGAAGTTTTTGCCCTTTCTACTCTTTTTATCATCCCTTATGGTTATTTATATTTTTTTCTCTCACCGCAGTGAGCGAAAAATTAGAAAAATCGAAAAGTTAAACCGTGAGGTAAAGGAATTATACTCGGAATACATAACGCTTCAAACCGAAATATTAAATGGCAGCCGCAGTTCTAATTTAGAGCAAAAAATGTTGGACCAAGGCATAAAACCGGCCACCGAACCCCCGGTATTAATCAAAAATTAATGTCGAATATTAAACGCTCCATATTAAACCGCATTTTCTTTAGTTTTAGCTGCGTGGTGGCGTTTTCGGCACTTATTATTTGGTATATTTTTAACATTCAAATAGTTGATGGAGCAAAATGGAGAGCATTAAGCGACAGCCTTACTTTAAAATACAAAGTAATTCAAGCAGTAAGAGGCAATATTTATTCGGATGATGCTACACTTTTGGCCACCTCTGTCCCTCGCTATGAGATTCGAATGGATCTAACAGTATTGCCTGAAGATTCGCTGCGTACTTATATGCCACTTCTGTGCCAAAAATTTGCCGAAAAATTTAAAGATAAATCATCCATCGATTATTTACTTGAATTTAAAAAAGGAATACTTCAAAAAAACCGATACTTTCTCTTAAAACGCAAGCTTAGTTTTTTGGATATTAAAGAAATAAAAACTTGGCCACTGTATAATAAAGGCCGATTCAAAAGTGGATTAATTATTGAGGAAGATAATTACCGCGTCATGCCTTTGAAAAATTTATTGGCACGCACTATAGGTTACACAGGGAGCGGCATTGGACAAGAGCGCGTAGGAATCGAAGGTGCATACGACAAAGAATTGGCAGGCATAACAGGTAGGCGCCTCGTACAACGAATTGCAGGAGGTTACCGACCTGTAAACGATAATAACGAAGTAGAACCTGTAAACGGAAAAGACATTTATACCACAATTGATGTAAATATTCAGGACATCGTAAATAACGCATTGCTTCAAGGTTTGCTAAAACACAAAGCCCACCATGGATGTGCCATTGTTATGGAGGTAAAAACTGGCGAAATTAAAGCGATTGCCAACCTCACCAAATCGGCAAACGAAACCTATTCCGAAAGTTTTAATTATGCTATAGGCGAAAGTTTTGAACCTGGCTCTACCTTTAAAATTGTTTCGACCTTGGCTTTACTCGAAAAAGGAAAAATTGAAACAACAGATACTGTTTTGATAAATTATGGAAAGCTAAACATCGGAAATAAAATAATGGAAGATGCCGAGCCCTCACCTTTTAAAAGTAAACCGTTTTCATACGCTTTCGAACATTCGTCGAATGTTGGAATTTCCACAACCGTGCTCAATGAATTTAAACACAATCCAAGTTTGTTTACCAATTACATCAAATCGCTTCATTTAAATAAACCCATAGGATTTGAATTGTCGGGAGAGGGAATTCCTCACATAAAATCACCCGGCCAAAAAACGTGGAGTGGGATTAGTTTAGCTTGGATGTCAATAGGTTACGAGCTCAGATTAACACCTCTGCAAATGCTTATGGTTTACAATGCCGTTGCCAATAATGGGATAATGACAAAACCATTTTTAGTAAAGGCTATTGGAGAGAAAGGTGAAATTGAAAAAAAATTCGCTCCTCAAATACTGAATGAAAAAATTGCATCCGAAAAAACCATAGCAAGGGTACAAGACCTTTTGCGTGGAGTGGTAGACAGTGGAACTGCAAAATCGTTACAGAAAAGCAGAATTAAATTTGCAGGCAAAACAGGAACAGCAAAAATAGCCGACGGCAAGGGCTATATCGACAATGCATATTACTCATCATTTGCAGGTTATTTCCCAGCCAACGACCCAAAATATTCCATCATAATTGTAATAAACCGACCCACAAATGGCGAAATTTTCGGAGGCGTAGTTGCAGCACCTATAGCCAAAGAAATAGGCGAAAAAGTGTCGGGTATTTACCTAAATGCTGGCACACCAATGGACGATTCGGTTGTTGACCATGGATCGCTTCCTAAAATATTAAGTGGCCGAAAAAAAACCACCCTTCAATTCTTGGACAAATACACTAAATACAGCTACCAATCAGATGGCGACATTACGGATTGGATTAGCGCTTCGAAAGATTCTTTGGGCGATTATACCTATACATCGGCGCTCAACGAGGTTCAAAAAATGCCTAACCTAATTGGGATGGGGCTCAGGGATGTAATTAGTTATACCGAATCTAAGAAATTAAAAATAATAAGCGAAGGAATAGGACGAGTGTATTGGCAATCAATCCCTCAAGGCAATAGCATTAAAAAAGGAAATACATTACTAATTAAGTTAAAAATTTAGATGATAAAACTATCTAAACTACTGGAAAATATTAAGTTAATCGAATTATTTGATTCAAATATTTCGATAAATTCAATAAGTTCAGATCATAGAAAATCCTCTGAAAATGATTTATTCATAGCGCTTCGTGGCGTTGAAATAGATAGCCATATTTATATTAAGGATGCCATTTCAAAGAAAGTCGCTGCTGTTATTTGTGAGCATATCCCAACGGATTGTCCCCAAAATTTTAACTACATTTTAGTTAAGGACACGCGCAAAATATTAGGTCAGGTGGCGTCGAATTATTATGATAATCCATCTTCAAAACTAAAACTCATTGGCATAACAGGTACCAATGGCAAAACAACGGTAGCAACCTTATTGCGAAACCTTTTTAAAAACCTTGGGTACAAAACGGCCTTAATTTCAACAATTCAAAACCAAATTGGCGATACGGTGCTTCCAAGTACCCATACCACACCCGACCCAATTACATTAAATAATTTATTGGCAACGATGGTTGAGCAGCAGTGCACCTTCTGTTTTATGGAAGTGAGCAGTCATGCGGTTGATCAAAACAGAATTGGGGGCTTAACTTTTGCAGGCGGAATATTTACGAACATTACTCACGATCATCTTGATTATCACCACACTTTTGAAAACTATTTAGCTGCTAAAAAATCATTTTTTGATGGCTTGCCTTCTGCTGCCTTTGCCCTAACCAACAAGGATGACAAAAATGGCCAAGTGATGTTGCAAAACACAAAGGCTTCTAAATTTACTTATAGTCTAAAGTCCGTATCCGATTTTAAAGGAAAAATAATTGAAAATGATCTCGAGGGCTTGCTTTTTGAAATTGACAAAACACAAGCTTGGTATAGCCTCTCTGGCGAATTTAATGCCTACAATTTACTAGCAGCCTATGGCGCCGCTTTTATAATGGGGCTCGATTCTGAAACCATAATCAAAACCTTATCAAAAACAGAAGGTGCCAAAGGTCGATTCGAAATTATACGAAGCGAATCTGGCATTCTGGGAGTGGTTGATTATGCACACACCCCCGATGCCCTGAAAAATGTTTTAGAAACAATCAATAAAGTTAGATCGCGCAACGAAACCTTAATTACAATTATAGGATGTGGGGGCGATCGCGATAGAGAGAAAAGACCCATTATGGGCCATTATGCAAGTCAATTAAGCGACCGTGTGATTTTTACAAGCGACAATCCACGCTCTGAAAATCCTGAGGATATAATTGAGCAAATGCGAAGCGGCGTTAAAGCTCAAAATTTTAAAAAAATATTAAAAATTACAAATCGGGAAGAAGCCATACATGTGGCCGTTAGCCAGGCCAAAAAAGGTGACATCATCCTATTGGCAGGCAAGGGACACGAAAATTACCAAGAAACCAAAGGAGAAAAAATACATTTTGATGATTCAGAAAAACTAAAACACGCTTTTGAAACCCTAAACTAATCATGCTTTATTATTTATTTCAATATCTACACGCGCATTTTAACATTCCGGGAACGGGTGCGTTTCAATACATTACATTTAGAGCTGGCTTGGCCATAATCCTGTCGCTTACCATCTCGCTCTTATATGGCAAGCGCTTAATTGACGTGCTACGAAAAAGGCAAGCGTCCGAAACCATTCGGCAGTTGGGTTTAGAAGGTGAAAATTCAAAAAAAGGAACGCCTACCATGGGAGGCTTAATTATTCTTGGAGCCATACTAATTCCTACCCTGCTGTTCGCAAAATTGAGCAATATTTATATTGTATTGATGATTATCACGACGGTTTGGCTTGGGCTGATAGGGTTTTTAGACGATTACATCAAAACCTATAAAAAAAACAAAGAGGGCTTAGCCGGTCGATTTAAGATAGTGGGCCAAATTGGAATAGGAATCATTGTGGGGGCCACCTTATATTTTCATCCAAGTGTGGTTATTCGCGAACGCTTTTCGGAAAAGGAGGCCACCGCAGAAATTAAAGCCAATTCAACCCAAAGACAATTAAACAATGGTAAAACTATCTATTTAAAAGATACTAAATCAACCATAACCACCGTGCCATTTGTAAAATCGCATGAGTTCGACTACGCAAAAATATTGTTCTTTTTGAGCGATGCTAAAGCCCAAAAATATGCATGGTTGGTTTTTATACTCGCAGTAATATTTATCATAGTGGCCGTATCTAATGGGGCCAACTTAACCGATGGTATTGATGGATTGGCAGCAGGGAGTTCGGCCATAATAGGGGCTACCCTCGCATTGCTGGCATTTTTATCGGGCAATGTCATTTTTGCCGACTACCTCAATATTATGTACCTGCCAAACCAAGGCGAACTCACTATTTTTCTCGCTTCGTTTGTGGGGGCTTGTATAGGTTTTCTATGGTACAATTCATTTCCTGCACAAGTATTTATGGGCGACACCGGAAGCTTATCCATAGGTGGAATAATAGCGGTAATTGCTATTATGCTGCGAAAGGAACTCTTAATTCCTATACTCTGTGGCGTTTTTCTGGTCGAAAATTTAAGCGTAGTGCTACAAGTAGCATATTTTAAATATACAAAAAAACGATTTGGCGAAGGGCGGCGCATTTTTTTAATGTCGCCACTTCATCATCATTTTCAGAAAAAAGGCTATGCCGAACCCAAGATAGTAACTCGCTTTTTGATTGTAGGAATCATGCTGGCCATTTTAACCATTATTACATTTAAGCTTAGATAAAAATGGCAAAGCGTTTGGTCATATTAGGTGCGGGCGAAAGCGGTTGTGGAGCTGCTGTGCTGGCTATGGCCAAAGGGTACGATACGTTTGTGAGTGATTATGGCACTATCAAACCAAATTTCAAAACCGAATTGACCCAGATAGGTGTGCAATGGGAAAGCGAGAAACATACAGAAACAAAAATTCTAAATGCCGACCTTATCATAAAAAGCCCAGGAATTTCTGATTCTACGCCCATCGTTCGAAAATTGCAAAATGCAGGCATAACCATAATTTCAGAAATTGAATTTGCTGCTCAGTATACCCAAGCAAAACTCATTGGCATTACGGGCACTAATGGCAAAACAACCACCACCATGTTGCTGCACCACCTCCTGCAAAAAGGAGGCATAAACGTAGGGCTTGGCGGCAATGTTGGCAAAAGTTTTGCTCGTCAGGTAGCCACCGAAACCTTCGATACTTATGTACTTGAACTCAGTAGTTTTCAATTGGATGGAATGATAAACACGCGCCTAAATTATGGCGTACTGACCAATATAACCCCTGATCATCTGGACCGATATAATGGTGTGCTAAATAAATACATAGAATCAAAATTCAGAATTACACAAAATCAATCGGCTGAAGATTGCTTCATTTATTGCGATGACGACCCCCTAACTCTAAATAATTTAAAACTCAATAAAGGAAATGGCCAGTTGCTGGCATTTTCAATTCACCATGAGGTACAGAACGGTGCCTTTTTAAATGGTAAAGAAATAATCGTTCGGCTCAACACTTTAAACAAAGAATTTATTATGCCTGTCAATCAACTCACAATTTCTGGCAAACACAACATTTACAACAGTATGGCAGCCGCCATCGTATCCAATTCTTACGAAATTAGGAAGGAAACCATTCGTCAAAGTTTTTCTGATTTTACAAATGTCGAACATCGTATGGAGTGGATTGCACGGGTTAAAGGTGTGGACTTCATTAACGACTCGAAGGCTACTAACGTCAACTCTGCTTGGTTTGCTTTAGAAAGCATGGAAACTCCAGTGGTTTGGATAGTTGGCGGCACCGACAAAGGAAACGATTATTCGAGCTTAAAAAAGCTGGTAAAACAAAAGGTAAACGTTATTGTTTGCATGGGGCTCGACAACAGCAAGATACATCAAGCTTTTGGGCCCGATGTCGATCTTATAATCAATACTTCCTCGGCCGAAGATGCTGTTAAAGCAGCTTATTCTTTCTCTAAAAAAGGAGACACCGTTTTGCTTTCGCCCGCATGTGCAAGTTTCGATTTATTCGAAAATTATGAAGACCGTGGCAATCAGTTTAAACAACATGTTCGAGCACTTTAATAAGTTTTCAAGTATTTTAATATTCTTTACTATCGAGCAGAAATCTACTTTAAGATGAGTTTGAAACAATGGACAGCCAATAATTTAAAAGGCGATATTTATATCTGGATGGTGGTTTGCCTATTATCCTTATTTGGGATATTGGCCGTTTATAGCTCCACCGGCACCTTGGCTTTTGCCAAACAATCGGGCAATACCGAATTTTATCTTCTCAAACAAGTAGGAATGCTTTTGGTGGGTTTATTTATTATGTGGTTGTCGCATTTGCTCGACTTTCGATATTATTCACGTCTATCGCAAATATTGCTTGTTATTGCTATTCCCTTACTTTTATATACTCTATTTTTTGGGTCGAATATAAATGAAGCGCGTCGCTGGATAACTTTACCCCTTATCGGCCTATCCTTTCAAACTTCTGATTTAGCTAAGTTGGCTATCATTATGTTTATAGCTCGTTTTTTATCAAAACGGCAAGAAGAAATTTACAATACAAAAAAAACCCTATGGCCTATAATGGCCAGTATTATTATTGTGTGCGGACTTATTGCTCCCGCTAATTTATCAACCGCGCTGGTTTTGTTTATGACCTGCATGGTATTATTATTTATTGGCCGAATTCCTATTAAATCACTCTTAGGATTATCGGGACTAGCAATTTTGTTTTTTGCTGTAATGCTTGCGGTTATTTTCTATTTGCCCGGACAGGGAAGAATTCAAACTTGGAAAGTCAGAATTGAATCTTTCTTCGATAAATCGGAAGCTGGCGGAAGCTATCAAAATCAACAGGCTAAAATTGCGATTGCCAAAGGTGGGATTTTTGGCGTAGGGCCAGGCAAAAGTACCCAACGCAATTTTTTACCTTCGCCTTATGCCGATTTTATTTTTGCTATAATTCTTGAAGAATATGGCGCCATTGGTGGGCTATTTTTAATTTTTTTGTACTTATTCTTTTTGTTTCGATGCATCTTAATTGTCCGGAAAAGCCCCAAAGCATTTGGGGCCTTATTGGCTGTTGGACTTGCCTTTAGCTTAGTCATTCAAGCCTATATCAATATGGGTGTGGCGGTTAATATTTTCCCGGTAACGGGTTTGCCACTACCTTTGGTTAGTATGGGTGGCACAAGCACCCTTTTTACCAGTTTGGCCTTCGGCATTATATTGAGTGTTAGCCGATACATCGAAGAAGAAAATAATGACCCTAAAACACAAATTACAGAGGAGGTGAAAATTGAAAATAACTAGAGTATTAATATCTGGCGGGGGCACTGGTGGACATATTTTTCCGGCCATTGCTATTGCCAAAGAAATTGAACACCGAAACCCCAATTCCATTATCGAATTTGTAGGCGCCATTGATCGCATGGAAATGGAAAAAATTCCTGCTGCGGGTTATAAAATTCATGGCATTTGGATCACTGGATTTCAAAGAAAATTGAGTTTAAAAAATCTTTTATTTCCACTAAAAGTGATTTCAAGCCTTTATGTTTGTTTTAAAATCTTAAAGAAATTTAAGCCCCATATTGTTATAGGCACTGGAGGATTTGCCAGTGGCCCACTTTTGCAAGTTGCTAGCTGGCTTGGCCTACCCACTCTCATTCAAGAGCAAAACTCTTATGCAGGAATAACAAACAAGATATTGGGCGAAAAAGTAAATTCAATATGTTTGGGCTTCGAAAATGCTCAAAAATATTTTCCTACTGAGAAATGTACGTTTACCGGAAACCCCATTCGGCAATCCATACTTAACCTCCCTTCACGATTATCAAGCCTAAAGGCCTTAAATTTAGACATAAGCAAAAAAACATTACTTGTAGTTGGGGGCAGTTTAGGGGCTAAAACCATAAATATGGCCATCGACAGTTTGATGGATAAACTTGAACAAAACCATATTCAATTAATATGGCAAACAGGCAAAAACTATACGCCCATCCATGCCCCAATCTTTGGAAGCGTATCGCCTTTTATTGATAATATGGAACAGGTTTATGCCGCCGCCGATCTGATTATTTCGAGAGCAGGAGCAATAGCCATAAGTGAGTTATGTGTAGTTGGAAAACCTATAATCTTGGTACCCTCGCCAAATGTATCCGAAGATCATCAAACCAAAAATGCCTTGGCCTTGGTAAACGTTAATGCCGCCTTGATGGTTAAAGACCATGAGGCAGCAAGCGATTTATGGATAGCTATTCAAACTTTGCTGAACGATCAAGCCTTGGCCGATGAATTTGCAAATAATATTGTTGCTTTAGCCAAACCAAACGCCACTATTTCTATAGTGGATGAAGTTGAAAAACTACTTAATTTAAACGAATAGAATTTTATTAATGCAGCAAATAAGAAACATATTAGCCATTAAACAATTCTATTTTATTGGCATTGGCGGAATAGGAATGAGCGCCCTTGCCCGTTATTTAAAATCATTAGGCCATAGCGTTTCAGGCTACGACAGGGTTCGTTCCGAATTGTGTATAGCCTTAGAAAATGAAGGCATGCCCATTCATTATATCGATTCGATAAAGAGCGTGCCAAGTGAATTAAAAAAAGAATCAAGCCTTGTGATTTTTACGCCTGCCATACCTCACAATAGCCCCCTCCTTCATTATTTTCAATCCAATGGATTTACACTCTACAAACGCGCTCAACTTTTAGGATTAATAACCGAAAATAGTTTCAATATTTCGGTTGCAGGCACCCATGGCAAAACCACAACCTCATGCCTAATTGCGCATTTACTCGCTTATGCTGAGCTTCCTTTTGCTGCTTTTTTAGGAGGTATAAGCAGTAATTTGGGGAGCAATTATTTTAATTCGAATACTTCCGAAAAATTGCCAACTACGCTAAGTGAAGCCGACGAATACGATAGATCGTTTTTAACCCTAAGCCCCAATTTGGCTATTGTTACCTCTATGGACAACGACCATCTCGATATCTACGAAAATGGCGATAACCTAAAAAAATCATTCTTTGATTTCATCCATAAAATA
Source organism: Chitinophaga pinensis (assembly GCA_945878925.1). Lineage (GTDB taxonomy): Bacteria > Bacteroidota > Bacteroidia > NS11-12g > UBA9320 > JABWCE01. The sequence goes on along the minus strand of CAMDXE010000003.1, from coordinate 28,631 downwards.
AAACCAAACGGAACCTTATTTTTAAGAGATGGGCTCGATTTTCCTGCAAATTTCCCTTCCGACATCATTCGATATGGCATCGAAAAAGGCGACTACAGAGCCACTAATATTTCCATTGTAGATGGATGGTTTACCTTCGATTTTGAAAGCAAAACTGAAAAATGGACCTCCCTAAAATTAGGCATTCAAGGAATTCATAATATCGAAAATGCTGTGGCCGCCATTGCTGTTTGTTTAAATCTTAATTTACCAAAAGACATTATTATTCAAGGACTTCAAGAATTTAAAGGCGTAAAACGCCGATTCGAATACATTTCGCATCAACCTAATTTTGTTTTTATTGATGATTACGCACACCACCCCACCGAAATCGAAGCGTTTATTAAATCGGTAAAAATGCTATACCCAAATGAAATAATAACCGGAATATTTCAGCCTCATCTTTATAGCCGAACCAAGGATTTTGCCGACGATTTTGCTAAAAGTTTAAGTTTGCTCGATGTGTCTATACTCCTAAATATTTATCCCGCTCGCGAATTGCCAATTGAGGGTGTAAGCTCGGCTTTGATTCATAATAACATTAGCAGCCCTTCGAAATATCTAATTCAATCCGAAGAACTGTTACCTCTCCTCGGTAAACTAAAACCTACCTTAGTTTTAACCATGGGAGCCGGAGATATCGACACCCTAATCCAACCCATAAAAGAACTATTAGCGCCATGATCAAAAAAATTAATATAGGGAAGCTTCTTTTTGTATTGTCGGTGCCAGTTGTGCTCATTTCGCTCTATTTATTGGCTACCCGTACCAACCAAAACGATATTTGCAAAGACATACGCATTAAAATTAATTATAAAACAGAAAGCCCTTTATTAACCGATGCCCATATTTACAAAATATTGGGAATGCCACTAGGCAAAGAAAATTTAATTGGCAAATCAAGTAATGCGTTAAATTTCAACGCCATGGAAGAAAAATTATTGAGCTACCCAAGCATCAAAAACGCCGAAATATACCTAGGGATGTCAGGCATATTAAAGATGGATATTACCCAACGCCACCCTCTTTTAAGAGTGATGCCGCAATCACAATTAGGCTATTATATCTGCGAAGACGGAGTGAAAATTCCACTTTCTTCCAATTTTTCCCCAAATGTCATTCCTGTTACTGGATTTATGAACGATAAAATAGACAGAAAACTCTACTGTATAGTGAGGTTTGTGAATAATAATAGCTTTTGGAAAGAACAAATTCAGCAGTTATTTGTGAGCGATAATCAAGATATCTCTTTTATCCCTACAATAGGGGTTCACGAGGTGATTTTAGGCGACACCAACAACCTAGAGAAAAAGTTTAATAAGCTAGACCTTTTCTATAAAAATGGATTAAGTAAGATTGGGTGGGATAAATATAAATCGATTAATTTAAAATATAAAGGACAAGTAATCTGTAAACAATGAATAACCAAAAAATAGTAGTAGGACTTGATATAGGAACCACCAAAATATGTGCTATTGTGGGCCGCTCTAGTGAATTTGGCAAAGTAGATATACTTGGTATCGGAAAAGTGCCATCAAATGGAGGTGTAACTCGTGGGGTTGTATCCAATATTGATCGAACCGTTGCGGCCATTTCCGAGGCGGTTAAAATGGCAGAAGAAAAAGCCAATGTAAACATTAAAAATGTTCAAGTGGGCATTGCCGGAGCGCATATAAATAGCCTGCAGCATGCCGGAATGTTAATAAGGAACGACTCCGAAAAAGAAATTAATCAGGATGATTTGGACCGCCTTGAAGCAGATATGTACAAACTTGCTGTTAAACCCGGCGATAAAATTTTACATGTCATTCCTCAAGATTATAAAGTAGACGACGAACCAGGCATCATGTATCCTATTGGCATGTCGGGCGTAAAATTAGAAGGCAATTTTCATATCATAACTGGCCAAATAGCTGCCGCAAAAAACATTTATAAATGTGTTGAAAAAACAGGTTTAAAAGTGAGTGATCTAACGCTGGAGCCTTTGGCTTCGGCCATGTCGGTGCTCAGCCCTGAGGAAATGGAAGCCGGAATTGTTTTGGTAGATATTGGGGGAGGAACCACAGATGTAGCTATTTTTCACGACAATGTAATCCGCCATACTGCCATAATACCTTATGGTGGCAATATTATTACCGAAGATATTAAGGAGGGATGTAATGTGATGAAGCATCATGCCGAGGCCTTAAAAACTAAGTTTGGTTCGGCCTTAGCGAGCGAAGCGGCCGAAAATGAAATTATCACCATTCCTGGATTAAAAGGAAGAGAACCCAAAGAAATTTCGGTAAAAAACCTTTCAAGAATCATACAAGCCCGACTTCAAGAAATATTAGAACTCGTTTACTTTGAGGTTAAATCTTCGGGACTCGAAAAAAAACTTGCCGGCGGTATAGTATTAACCGGAGGGGGATCTATGCTCAAACATATTACTCACCTTGCGTCGTTGGTAACAGGATTGGATGCAAGAGTTGGGTATCCCAACGAGCACTTAGCCAAAGGTATGGTAGATGAAGTTAACAGTCCCATATATGCCACAGGCATTGGCTTGGTAATGAAAGGACTGAACGATGCACTTTACAGCGAAAATTTAATTAAAGAAACCTTGGATGAGGTACCATCCGAAGAAGATAAAAAAAGAAAACCCTTTCGTTTATTCGATATAAACGTTTTTAAAAAATGGTTGACCGATGATGATTTTACGGATATTAAACAAAACTAAATTATGGCAAATTTTCAAGTAGAACTTCCAAAAGAAAGGTCATCCATTATTAAAGTTATTGGTGTGGGTGGTGGTGGCGGCAATGCCGTAAATTATATGTTTAGAGAGGGCATTAAGGGCGTTGATTTTATCATTTGCAATGCCGACCAACAAGCTTTAGACTCGAGCCCAATACCCAATAAAATACAAATAGGAAATGAGCTTACCGAAGGACGTGGCGCGGGTTCGAATCCAGATGTTGGAAAACGAGCCGCCGAAGGCAGCATCAAAGAAATCATTGATGCACTTGGCGTTAATACACAGATGGTGTTTGTTACTGCAGGAATGGGCGGTGGTACGGGCACAGGAGCTGCACCAGTTATTGCTCGGGTAGCCAAAGAAATGGGAATTTTAACAGTTGGTATTGTTACCACTCCCTTTCATTTCGAAGGGCCTAAGCGCCGACTTGCGGCCGAAAAAGGTGTAGCCGAAATGCAAGAAGTAGTAGATTCATTGCTTATTATTTCGAACGATAGAATTAAAGAAATATTTGGAAACCTGGTAATTACCAAAGCCTTTAGTTATGCCGACAATGTGCTAGCAACGGCAGCCAAAGGCATAGCCGAAATTATTACCATTGCAGGCAGCATCAACGTCGATTTTGAAGATGTTAAAACGGCCATGAAAGACAGTGGAGTGTCAATCATGGGCAATGGAGTAGCCGAAGGCGATGGCCGAGCGCTTAAAGCAGCAGAACAGGCTTTAAATTCACCCTTGTTGAACGACAACAAAATTAATGGCGCGAGTGATTTACTAATCAATATAACCAATGGCGATGAGGAGGTAACCATGGATGAATACAGCGAAATAAATGAATTTTTCCAAAATCAGGCAGGGATGGATGCCAACCTCAAATGCGGTTTATGTTATGATGCATCCATAGGCAATAAAATATCCGTAACGGTTATAGCAACTGGGTTTACACGCAAAGAAAATACCTATAAATCTGAGGAAACGAGCACTTTTCAAGCCAACTACGACCGCTTAAATGCCGAGACACTCGAAGACGAAACGGAAGCCGTGGAACCCACTTATTTTAGCCTTGATGGTACAGCACCTATTGACCAAAGTAACGGCCATTCAGAAATTAGTCGACTAAAAAATACAGAGCTCATTTCAAGAATTCGTGATCTTCGCGATCTTAGCATGCGTTCGAAAAGCGAATCAGGAAGAGAAGAATTAGAAAATACCCCTGCTTACGAAAGACACAATGTTAAATTAGAAGACATTTCGCACTCATCCGAAACACAAGTTTCGCGCTTTTCACTTATCGACGATCCCGAAAAAAAACCAGAGCTAAAATCGAATAATTCGTTTTTGCACGACAATGTAGATTAAGCCTACAAGGTTTATAAAAAAAATTCTGAACTTTAATACCTTAGAGTGATTCTCCTATTTTTTTTAAGGCTAATATCGAAAAATCTGTATTTACTTGACGTATGGTGTTAGACAAATATCCTAAACCTGTTATTTCCATATCCACTATATCGCCAGGCTTAAGCCATTGCGGTTTATAATTTGAATCGTTCAGCAAGCCCGTTCCATTTAGTTCTAAAAAACAACCCGTACCCACTGTTCCCGAACCGATAACATCGCCAGGGAAAATATCGACCCCATAAGCGCAACGCTCAATAATTTCGGCAAAAGTCCAATCCATATCTCCCATATTTCCTTCACTTACCTTTACCCCGTTTACCCAACATTTCATTTCTAAATTATAGGCATTGCCTGTATGTCCTGGTTTGCATGCAATTTTATAAGATTCCAATTCATCGGGGGTTACCAACCATGGGCCTATAACGGTGCTAAAATCTTTGCCTTTGGCAGGACCCAGATTTAGCAACATTTCTTCCATTTGCAAGGTTCGGGCACTCATGTCGTTCATAATCATATATCCTGCGATGTACGAATCGGCCTCGGCTGCTTTAATATTTCTTCCTTTTTTACCAATCACTATAGCGGCCTCCAATTCAAAATCAAGTTTTTGAAAATGATCGGGCATACACCATATTTCTCCAGGGCCTTGTATGGCATTGTGATTGGTAAAATAAAATATGGGATACTGATCAAATTCGGCAATCATATCCACTTTTCTATTGCGTCGTGCAGCGGCCACATGTTGCCTAAAGGCATAACCATCGCGACAGCTTGTAGGATTGGGTACTGGAGCGACGGTTTCGAAATCATGGATTGTTACAGTCGCATTAGGATTTATTTTAAGGTCATTTTCTACCTGCTTGGCCAATTTCATGGCTTCGTCGCCTGCCTCCAAAAAAGCAGACATATTATCGGGTATGGCCGAATTTAAACTATTAAGATCGTATAGATTTTGACCCACTAAGAGGCCCAACCTGATAGTATTATTTTTTTGGTAGCTTATAAATATCATTCTTGCAAAATTAAAGGGTTATTCACTAATTCTGCTAATAAACCTTTTAAATAGATGGACGCTGTTTTTAATTACTGCAATTAAAAGTATGTTTGTACTCTCATTTTTATGGTTAAATTTCGAATACTTCTATGCCTTATTTTAGCAATGGGTTACGCTGAATTATCTGCGCAGCAATATTTTAGATTTAAAGCTAATATTACCATAAAAGAAAAAAAAGCAGACGGTAAATTTAATTTAACCAAAGGTACCCTATATTATGACCTTAACACCCGTAAGGCAGTATATGATGTTACGTTTCCCGAAAAAGCTATTATTGTAATTACCGACACAGCCTATATTTCGTTCCAAAACGGAAAACGTACGTCGACTAAGGCCATCAAGGAATTTTTGGATTTTTCATTATTCAACCTTTGCCTTACCGGAAAACTAGATTATTACGGCCTTAAAGGATCGCCTTATACCATCACCCATACCGAACGATCGGACAGCATGGTTATTAGCACTTGGAGTCCTCCTGCGCAAATGAAAAAGGATAAAGGAAACATTAAAGTTTCGAGTGTCAATAAGCGACTGTTTGGTGTATTGGTTTACGACCCAAAAGGAACCATTATTTCGAAACAATTTTTCGAAGACTATACACGAATTAAAAATCTTTGGATACCCACCAAAGTGGTGTCTTTCCTTATTTTGGGCAAAGAAAAATCGACCCAAATCACAGAATTTAAAAATATTGTAATTAATGAATCTGAGAACGATACTATGTATGATCATGTTTTGGATTAGCCAAAACACCATGAGTCAATCCTTAAATATTAGCTTAATGTCGGCTGATACAGTTGCAGTTGCCAATCATCATACTGCTTTTTTAGATGGCAATACCAAGGATGGCCAATCTACCATAAAATTGCTATTCTATATTTATAAGCACTACATCTCGTCGCAGGATATGCAATCGTGTCGATTTACACCCTCGTGTTCCGAATTTGCATTTATTAGCATCAAAAAACATGGATTAATTATAGGCGTTATTGATTTTTTTGATCGTTTTGCGCGTTGCAATCCAATGAGTCCTGGAAATTACAAGCAAGATTTCGAGAAACAACTCTATATCGATTTGGTTGAATGAAAAAAACAGTTACACTCCTTCTCTTCATCTTAATTGGGTTTGCCAAACTAAATGCCCAGGATGGCTTGGATAATTACCGTAGGATGGGCAACGAATTTAATGCATCCAAATCCTACGAATCGGCTATTGAGGTATACGAAAGACTTTTGTTTTTTGGAGACGATCAATTGTCAAAGCAAATTTATTTACCCCTTGCCAGAGCTTATTCGGCCATTGGTAAATTTGAGTTGGCCTCTAATCATTATACCAATGCCTATAACGCTCAAACGGTAGATACCATTCGATACGAAATTTTGATTGAAAGCGCCTTGAATTATATGATGGATATGGACACGTCGCTTGCCTATTCCGAATTGCTCAATATTTCTGAAACCAACCTAAGCCCTCGGCTCTATAATAAATTACAAATGATGCTTGGGGCCCTCGATTATAAAAGCGGTAGATACAGCAGTGCTAAGGAACATTTTCTTCGAATTTCGGTTCTTAGTGCTACCGACAAACTTGCCATAGAAACACTTTTTAAACAATCGGCCAAAATCAACAAACGTTATAATCCTAAAATGGTTGAATGGATGAGCATTATTCCGGGATTAGGATACGCGTGGTGTGGATACTACAAGGAAAGTGCCAACGCAATAGCCCTTTCTGGTGCATTAGTATTATTGTATGTCGACGTTAGTTTAAAATATAGAATCATTGACGGTTTAATAACTGTATTTCCATGGTTCAACCGTTATTATAGAGGCGGTATAAAAAAATCATATAAATTAGCCGTCACAAAACGGCAAACCGAGCAAAATAAACTTTACAATACCTTGCTTAGGATAGTACCACCGCTTAATTAATTACTACTTGACTCCTTTTGTTAACACGCTTGAATTTTCAAAAACGCTAGATGCTTCGGATACCCTTAGTGGGTTTCGCGAAAAATTTCATTTTCCAATACTTAATGGAGAACCTGCCATTTATTTAACAGGTAATTCATTGGGCCTGCAACCCATTACAGCCACATTGGCCTTGGAGCAAGAAATGAAAGATTGGCAAAACTTAGGAGTTGAAGGGCATTTTCACGGAAAAAACCCTTGGTTGTATTATCACAAATTTTTGAGCCAAAGCACTGCCAATATCGTTGGCGCTTTGCCACATGAGGTAGTGGTCATGAACAACCTAACGGTAAATTTGCACCTCATGATGGTGAGTTTTTATAGACCGACACCAAAGCGTTATAAAATTATTATGGAAGCCGGTGCTTTTCCTAGCGATCAATATGCCATGGAAAGTCAGGTGAAATTTCATGGATATTTGCCCGACGATGCCATTATAGAAATAGCACCTAGAGCCGGCGAACATCACTTAAGAACTGAGGATATTTTGGCAATCATCGAAAAACATGCTGATGAAACCGCGCTCATCATGTTTAGCGGTGTTCAATATTATACTGGACAAGCTTTCGATATCGAAAGCATTACACGTGCAGGACACGGCAAAGGAATAAAAGTTGGATTTGATTTGGCCCATGCTGCAGGAAATATAGAACTCAAGCTTCATGATTGGAATGTTGATTTTGCCGTATGGTGTGGTTACAAATATTTAAATTCGGGACCGGGTGGTGTTTCAGGAATTTTTATTCACGAGCGTTATGCCAACGATCCTACTTTGCCTCGTTTTGCAGGATGGTGGGGACACAAAGAAAGTGAGCGATTTCAGATGCGAAAAGGCTTTATTCCAGAATTTGGCGCGGCCGGATGGCAATTGAGCAATGCCCCAGTTTTAAGCATGGCGGTTCACAATGCTTCTTTAAAACTTTTTGACGAGGCTGGAATGAGTGCCTTGGCCAAAAAAAGTAAAACCTTAACTGCTTATTTACAGTTTGTGATTGAGAAATCAAATTTAAACTTAAACATCATAACTCCCCCTGTAGAACGCGGATGCCAACTTTCGATTTTGACCAATGATGACGGTAAAGAAATATTTATGCATTTGCAGCAAAATGGTATAATTGCCGACTGGCGCGAACCCAATGTTATACGAATGGCTCCGGTTCCACTCTACAATTCTTTTGAAGATATTTTTAAGGTTGGCCACGTTTTAAACACCTATAAACTGAAATCTACTGCCAATTAAAACTTATTCATTTATTTACTTTAAGAAGGCCACTCTGTGTTTCTCGATCATCTAATCAAAAAAGTATTTGAGCAATTTAGGCAAAAGCTAACGCCTCAAATAATTGCCAAACAACTCAGGCAACCCAAAGGAAAGTTAGGTGTGATTATTAGCAATAAAATGAATGAAAGCAATCGTGCCTTGTATGAATTTACAATACATGCCATGCAAATTCAAGATTCTCAATCTATTTTAGAAATAGGATTTGGGAATGGCCTTTTTTTCAATTCATTATTTTCAAGTGCAAAAAATCTTCGTATTTCGGGAATCGATTTTTCGGCCGATATGGTAAAATTGGCCACCAGAAACAATGAGGACTTAATTCAGGCCTCTTCGCTTGATTTGCAATTTGGAGATTGCGAAATTTTACCATTCGAGAGCAACACATTCGACAAGGTTTTTTGCATTAACGTGGTATATTTTTGGGATAACCCAAGCGACAATCTAAGCGAAATTCACAGAGTGCTAAAACCAGGCGGACTGTTTTATACCAGCATACGCGACGAAGAAACGATGCAACAAATGGAATTCACAAAATTTGGGTTTAATCTAATTCGTGTCGACCAATGGTCCAATCTTTTGGTAAAAAATCGATTTTCGACAGAGCTTACCCATACGTTTATCGAACCTACACTGGAGGCGAATGGAATGCATTTAAAGCCTAAATCGCATTGTATTGCTGCAAAAAAAATATAGCTTATGAGCAGATATTGTCAATAATAATGTTGCACTTAGGATGCCGCTAATTCACAAATAAATTAAGCTAAAATATTAAATATTAACATCCGATGGCACCGACCAAGAACCATCAACATTACCGTTAAGATTTTAACCCGTACGGAATCTTTAATACTTTTTTAATTAAACAACAAAACTATATTTGTTTTCTAATTAAAAAATAATGTCAAATCAACAAACAAACCAAAAGCTAATTGCTTTAGTTTCTTTGTTTCTGCTTATTTTGAGTTTTCCTAATCCTACTAAAGCACAATCTTCGTGTTGTTCATTAACGGTAATTAGTGAAATTGATTGTTTGCTGGAATTAGATATCAAATGCAATGGGAACCTTCTTAATTGCGGAACCGACGTATCATCGATTTATCTAAATCCTACCCCTTGGTATTTTCTATATGGTGGACCTTGTAACAGTAATCGTTTTAATGTTCAACCTGGAAATTTCGGTATACCTTCCAATTCGACCTTCAATTTTAATAGTCCACCCTGTCCTTGCGATCTTGAAATTGAATTATTTGGGGTTGGATATACACTTTCAGGCAATACAATTTTTGATAATTCAACAACTGGGCATCTTAACGATAATTTAGGAACTATAGGCGGATGTTGCCCCGGCGGGATTTCAGTTACTTTTGACTCAGTAAATTGTATTCTTTATCTTACTATGCCCAATTGCTTTTAGTAATTATGAAATACTTCAAAAAATTCTTATTAGTTGGACTTTTATTTGTGTGCAACATAAGTGGACAGGCTCAACAAATAACCGATTATATTGCAGGATATGCTTTTCCTACAACAACTTTGCCCCGTCAAGGCATTGACATTAATTATGCATTGGCTCAAAATGGAAGTAAATTTGAGTCGGATGGTAAGGATATTTTTTATATAATAAACAATGTGGGCAATGCTAAATATGAATCGTTTACCCAAGAGATAAACATAATTGAGCCAACATTTAGGGACACTTTTAATTCCGAGTTGGTTTTTTTAAAATACAATATAAACAGCAAAAAATTTACCGCTAAAACGTTTGGAAGCAACTATATGAATTCTATTTTCAGGGTTCAAATGGACGAGCAAAAAAAAAGTATATGCGTGGTAATAAGCACCTGTGGCGATACTGTAAGGCTAAACCCGGATGATAAAAATGAACTAATTGTTTATCCTGAGCGTTTACAGCGCTATTGGCTGCTTACATTTGATTTACAAGGCCATTTGCTTTCCAAATGCTTATTGGCCGAATCTTCCTATTCCCTTGCTATACCCTTAATCAATTTTCATTTAGGCTACCTTTATTTAGCAAAATTCGATTTTAACGGTAACATAATATTAGGGTTTCACCCTACGAAAGAAGTCTTAAAAATATTACCCGGCAAATTTCATGACTCCATAAAATTTACCACATTAGGTATGTATTTTATAAGCTATAATCAGCAAAGTTCAAAAATTGAATGGCTTAGGCGATTAAACAATGGTGCGCCCTATTATTTAAATCATTCTATACCGAGTGAAAAATTTATAATGGCTATAAATATGTGCAAAAAACCTAATTCAATGATGGATTCTATTATTTTAATTACAGATGAATTCGGCAAATCAAAACTATATCTTACCTCATGGACGGAAGGTCTAAGCCCAGGAGATGTGTTGACTTTTGTTTTCAAGGTGGATCCAAGTGGGACCTTTGATATATTTATGAAAATTAAATCGAAAGACAATGATAAAAAAGGACAAGCTACACAGGTCACTTCCTTAATACTTAATCAAAATGATGTGTTGGCAATTATTACTTCGGCTGATTCTATTCACATAAACGATAAGTCATTTTTAGGAAGACCCGATAAATTTGATATACCAGGCACAGGGCAATTGGCACGTCGATATAGTTTATTAAAAATCAAATTTAATACGGTCAATCGTGAAACAACACAGCTTCTTAATTTTAAAGATTCAATAGTACCTAGAAAATTAATAAAGGCTAAAACGGGTTTTTATATATTATTCACTTTTAGCAATACCTCAAATAGCTATCATATACTTTCTACCGACACATCTATAAATTTTAAGGACGATATATTTTATAACTTTCCTTTACAACAAGGAAATGACCATACCATTTGTCGTTATGATTCTATTTATAAGCTAAATTGGATGCACAAAAGCTCAACTATTAATTCAATTTCTGATTATGGCAATCCCATAATTATAGACTATCAACCAACATATTATTTTGATATTAATTTCAAACCGGGTATTCTTGGTTCAATAAGTCCTAAACCACAATTGGTAATGGCTGGTATATATAACTGCACGCCTATTGCTTATTTTGAGACCATACAAAATGGCGATTTGCTTAACTTTATTAATTTAAGTGAATACAATTGCATCTATAAATGGATATTTGGAGATGGAGACACTTCTAATCTTAAATCTCCCTCTCATGTTTTTAAGCCAAGCACCATTGAATACAAAATTAGTTTAGTTGTAACCAACACTTGCGGGACAGATACCTTTGTGAGGTATTTTAATCCTACGATAGGTGTTAATAAATATAAGGTTACACCACTATTGAAAATTTACCCAAACCCTGTTACTGATCATACACTATTTATCAATAAGCGCCTTAATGAAGAGCTCACATCCGTGCAATTGTACAATACTTTTGGCCAACTAATGGAAGATTTTAAAATTGAAAAAGTTGTATCTGATCATTACAAATTAGAATTAAAAACGAATTTAGCGCATGGTATTTATTACATAAAAGCAATTTCAAATGATAATTCAAGTTTTATAGCAAAATTAATAATTCAATAATATTATAGATTATGAACAGTTTTTGAATGTCGTTATTAATCAATCTTATTTGATAATAACCATGTTTCGGGGACTGATAGACTGGCAGATGAAAACAATGGAAATAACTGATGTTTGTTTTGTAAAAAGAAAAGTGAGTTCGTCCGACAATGTTACTCGTAGATTGTAAGGAAGTAGTTCCTTAGCCGCAACCAGTCATATATGCAAACCTAATGAATCGCGTAAAAAAACTTACACTCTTTTAAAGTTTAATAAATTTACTGTAAAACACCTTGCCTTCTTTTTTGGTGCTTACTATTAGAAAATAGCCTCCGCTTGCAAGCTCGCTGACGTTGATAAACATCAATTCTAATCTTTTCTCGATACGCGTATCCTGTTGATCATAGGATTTTGAAAGCACTTGCTTCCCCTGTTCATCCACAATTTGCAGGGTTGCTTCTTCCGCTGGCATTCCAAGATTGATTTGGTCATGCGCAGGATTTTGGTTTATAGCAAATTTTATGGCTTTAGATGAAAAAATACCAGCGCTTATTAAACTGCTGTCTTGCAAAATTTTCTCATCTCCTGTTTTATAAGTCATAAAATAAAAGAAGGTAAGCATCATTTCGCTGCTTGTGGCCTCGCCTAATGTGATGGGCTTGGTGGGGTTATTTGGATTGTTAGGATTGTTAAGCGTATTATCATAAGTAACAATGGATTGAATTTTTGAACCGCTACTAATTTTTTGTAAATATTGGAAACGGTATTGACCCTGCCAATGAAAATCCCAATCTTTTATTTGAATTAAAGGAATGGTATCGCCTGTAGGCGGCTTACTAAAAACCTTGGTGCTTTTACCTATAAGATGCATGTGAGGCATTACCGACAAAAGCGAAACATCCACTGGAATGGTCGCGCTTTGATAAAACGTTTTAATCTGATCTTTAGCAATTGCAAAAGGCCCATTACTAATGCTGCCATGATGCAATAATGGCGCAATAAACACTTCTCTGACTGTGGGTTGGGAGGTAAAACGTATGAGGCATAACGTGCTATCGAATTGCCCATCCGAGCCTGCCGGATAATGTATTTGAAGAATAATACGCGCATTTTTAAACAATTTGACGCCGGTGCCCGAAGGAAATATTATAGGATCGGAGCCCGGCACATAAGGCGCCACCAAAATAGAATTAGCCGAACCCGTGCCGCCAAAATTGGTATAGCCGGGCAATGGATCGGCCTTGTCTAAATTATCGGTATTTAAAGTTGTATCTTGATATACCAATACATGATGCACGATTTCGGAATTGCCGGGTATAATTTCGACTGCTGATATAAATTTATTGGCAGGCAGATTAGTGGGAATGGAAAAACACCTATAAATATCTCCACTTTTTGCAGAAGATTGATAAGTGGGAATAGTAATTTTAAGATCATAGGCTCCTATTTTTGAATCGGAAGTATAGGTAGGTTTTTTGGGCGCTTTACTTACATCTCCTTCGGGAGTACCATTATTTACCCAATTAATAATGGCATCGATTTCTGTGGCCTTCAATATTCTTTCATCGGCATAATGGCGATAGCTTGGGTCGCCTGGCCATGGGGGCATGATTTTTTGTTCAACATTATAACGAATGCTGCTTTTTTGGGCCACCACATCCAAATAATCTAAAAAGGACGAAGGCCCTAAGCCTCCATTATGATGACATTTGGTGCAATTGGCATACAATATTGGAGCAATATTTTCGGCCCATGTAGGCGTTTGAGCCACGCAATTTATAAAAGCGCTGATGCCAAAAGCAATGAATAAAAAGATTGTTTTCAAATGGCTATAAAAATACTAGTTAAACATATAAAAAAATACTTGACATCCACCAAATGAATATCAAACCATTGTTAATTATTATCGGACGGTATAAATATAATCTTTGCCGTTGAGTGTGGCCTTGGCTGTAAGGTCGCAGGCTTCATTATTAAATGGGTCGTAATCAATGGCTATTTCTTTGGCAGAGTCGGTATTTTTGAGGGTTAATTTTCCTTTAATAAAAGTTTGGGCACAGCCAAAATCAATTTTCTTTTTTAGGGGAACATCTATGCTTACTGTAAATTTTTCGCCTTTTCGATTGGTTCCTGAGGCCGAACCGGTAATTTCAAAAATATCACCCAATAGACCTGGGCCTGCATCGCTTATTAAAGTAATAGTGCGGTTGGCAGCCCATGTTACTGTACCGTTCGAATTAATGGCTTTGCCATCTGTAACCACCACCGTAAATTGATTTACAAGGGTTCGGGTAATGACTTTGGTGCCCGAAATTTGTGTCATTTCGGCTCCATTGCCGCCAAAAAATTTGTCGTTATCAGAAATATTGATGGTTAATATCGACCCTATACTTAAAAATGGAGATGAGATCGTAAAATTAATTTTTCCGGCTCTGTATCGTCCATCTTTACACAATTTACCAAATGGCATGCTAGTACCCAAAGGGCCAAAATCGACGTTAAATTCTTTTCCGTCGCCATCGGTAAACAAGCTATCGGTGATGGTAAATATGGCTCCACTTGGCAAAATACTGCTGCCGCCTTTTTTAAGTCGCCCATCGCTTGAAGCCACATCCTGACCTAAATCGAAGGCTGATGTAAATTCATTTTCTGCCGTCGAATTATCTTCGGCTGAGGTAATAGTATCCAAAACTTCTAATTTGTCTTTTCCACACGATGACAAAAACTGAGAGGCCACAATGGCCATGCCTAAAAATAAATATACTTTTTTCATATTATTTTAAATTATCAATTACTTTATAGTGAGCTAGATTGCAAATCTAATGGATTCGTTGCACATTATGTTTAGATGAGTTTTGGATTTTTATTACTGTAAAACTTAACAGCCAGTGAAGGGCGTTTAAAAATTTTCGCACCGCCTATTCTAAAATTTGAGCGAGGCCTATAGATTTAAAAATGCTTGGATATTATGCTTAAATAATTTTTCCTTCTGTGTGTTTAGAAGCCGATCATCCGATTCGATAAACTTGCCGTGATCCAAATCGCCAAGTGGAAAAGGGTAGTCGGTTCCATAAGCTACCTTATTGTCGCCAAAGGTATCCATTATATACTGCAGTGCTTTGCTATCGTGGGTTATGCCATCAACCCAAAACTTACCCATATAATCTCTTGGATTTTTTACTCCATTAACATTCACCAAATCGGGACGGCAATGATAGCCATGTTCAATTCGGCCAAGGGTTAAGGCAAACGACCCTCCCCCATGAGCAAACATAACACGAAGATTTGGAAAGCTATCGAATACTCCTCCAAAAATCATAGAACAAATAGCCCTCGATTCTTCGGCTGGCATGCCCACCAACCATGGCAGCCAATATTTGGTCATTTCTTTTTCGCCCATCATGTTCCAAGGGTGGACAAAAATTGACATATTAAGCCGTTCGGCTGCTTCGTATATGGGAAACAAGGATTTATCATCCAAATTTAGGCCATTAATGTTTGAACCAATTTCGATGCCCGGCATTCCTAACTTTGCAATTCGTTCCAACTCTTGTACAGCTAATTTTGCATCTTGCATGGGCAGAGTTCCTAAGCTGATAAATCTGTCAGGATACTTTTTTTGTATAGTGAGCAGATGGTCATTCAAAAACATGCTCCAATCAAGCGTATCCTGAGGTTTTGCCCAATAATTAAATAGCACAGGAATGGTGCAAAGTACCATCATATCAACGTTATGATGGTTCATATCGACTAGAATGGCCTCAGGATCCCAGCAATTTCTAGACACTTTTCGAAAAAAAACACCGTCGTCGCGACACATGTTTTTAGTGTCGGCACTAGAGTCATCTTCTAATTGAATAAATCCTTTGTATCCGTATTGATCAGCCAAGCTGGGCCAATAACTCGGCATTATATGGGCATGCCCATCTATTTTATTAACTTTAGAATGCAGTATAGGTCGTGTCAAAATTTATTAACCGCTTTATTAACGTTGCTTACTTAAACAAAACGAGGGTCTGTTTCCATAATATGGCCGCATTGGCTGCAGGTTCGCATGGGTTCGGAACCATAAAATTCGCGAAAACGCGGTATAAAATCTTTTTCAATATCGTTCAAAACAAAAAAGCTTTCATGAAGTTTATGATTGCATTGCTCGCAAAACCAAATCAATCCATCCATCATTTCCCTATCGGCTCGTTTTACTTCAATTACCAAACCCATTGTGCCTTCGGGACGCACCGGCGAATGGGGAGTATTGGATGGCAAAAGAAACATTTCTCCTTCTTTGACTGGAATGTTTACGGCTTTACCATCTTCCTGGATTCTTACCACAATATCGCCTTCAAGCTGGTAAAACAATTCTTCTGTTTCGTTATAATGGTAATCTTTACGAGCATTTGGGCCCGCAACCATCATCACTATATAATCGCCTGCATCGGTATACAAATTGCGGTTTCCAACCGGTGGTTTCAGCTCATGACGATGATCTTGAATCCATTGTTTAATGTTAAAAGGGCGTCTTATACTCATAGTTCTAAGGATTAAAAAATCGAAATTATCTAAAAAAAATGAAATTATTCACGAATACTGCTAATTGCTAAATTATTTTAGAGTTATTTACCTCGAAATACCACCTAAATAGGAAGGAAAAGCCATAAAAAATGGGCCGCCTTTTATAAACATTTTAGTTATTTCGTTTTTTTAGTTGTTGGTTTGCAGCTTCTAGTTTTTGCTTACGTTTTATAAGAAATAATTTAATGGAACCCAATCGATTTTTATTCAAGCTCACCGCCATTTTACTTCAATATTTATTTTTGATTTTTGTTTTTATTCCGCTTGTTTACCTTGCACATTTAATCAAATATAATTTCAATACGGAAACCATCGTTTTTATTCGCATTTTATTTTTCGCCATCGCTTTTGCTATGCCATTTGTGGTGGCAAATGCCTTTGCTTTTGCAAAATTCGAAAACAATGATATAACTTACTATTTAAAATGCAAGCAATACCATAGCGTTGTTATTGACAAAAATGCGAACGATTTATTAAACAATACCGTCACCATTTTGGCAAGCAACCCTTTTTGGAAACTGATTAATCAAACCGAGGATACGGCAAAGTTTAAGGTTAAAAATATTTTAATATTTGACCATGTAAGCCTGTCAGTTAAAAAAAAATCGGATACACAAACCTTGTTGACCATTAGCAGCATACCAAAATTTAGACTTTTGTTTCTTGATTTCGGACGCAATTATCAAAATATTATTAAAGTGTTGTTGGCCTCCAAATCAAACGCTTAACCGTGAAAATAACCATTCTTTCAGGTTCATCAAGACCCGATAATAACACCATGCGCTTGGCGCTTGCTATATCCCATCAAATTCCCAATTCCCAAGTCATCGATTTTAAGGCTTACGATATCCCTTTTCCTAATCAAGGAGGCGTTGACAAAGCGAACCCCACTGCTTTTCAAGCCCAATTGCTCAAAGCCTTCGACGAAGCTAAGATCATCTTTGTGTTGACGCCCGAATACAATTGGTTTCCATCGGCAGAGCTTATCAATATGGTTCACCAATTATCAAACCGCACGCATATCCAATTATTTAATAATAAAGTTTTTGCCTTTTGTGGGGTTTCGAGCGGCACAGGTGGGCGCATACCAACTCTACAACTTGGCAATTTATTTGATAAAATACTGAATGTATTTAACCTGAATTCAATTACTAGTCCCAAAAAATTTGAGGCTCGGTTTATTGCCGACGTATTGGATGAACAAGGAAACTCGCTTGGAAATAGTGAATTTGATGCCGGATTAAACGACTTCATCAACTATAACCTAAACCTAGCCAAAAAATGGCAATAGCTTATTTTGAATGGCGCTTAAAGGCTGTCCAACACTGGCTGAAGTAATAGTAAAAATCATAATCGGAAGCCTGTAAAACAAAATAACTGCTCACTGGACACAAGATGAGCAAATCGTCCAACTTCACCGACATATCATTAGTAATTAAAAACAATTTGCGGGGCGGAAGTCTTTTTTCTACCTGGTCGCGCAAGATGAGTTCCGAATAAATGGCATCCATTTTGGTTCGTTCCTGCCCATTGCGACTAAATTTTTCGTAGATTAAACTTATAGGACTCGAAATGGTAGGGACACTTCTGTTCAAATGGCGATTGAATTCTTGCAATTTATCATCGCTCAGCCGCTTGCCACTAATGGTAACAGGAATCAATTCGATACTTTTGCGCTTCAAATATATTTTTTTCTTGCCGTTTATAGAGTCGTAGAGCGTATGCGCAGGAATAAACATTTTTTGATAGCCAACATGCCCAACAATCAGTGTGTCCCACTTGTTACACGTTAATTCGAAATAACCCGTTTCGTCGGAAGTGGTGGCTGTAAACTTATTTTTAAGGCTCACTACCGCGAATGGAATTTTTGTAAAACTGTCCGATTCGTAAAGAGTTGCTTTTAGTATAAAGTTTTGAGCATTGATGGATGCTATACAAAAAAATAATAAAAATAGTCCAATACCCGTTTTTCTCATAAATTTTTTGCTGCGTTTTGCACCCCTCTAACTCAATTATACTTTAACGCGTGTTATGAAAATAGATTATACCTGTTTTTTAAAACATGAATTTAAATGATCGTTTACCATGCCAACAGATTGCATATAGGCATAGCAGGTAATACTTCCTATATATTTAAACCCTCTTCGTTTCATATCCTTACTCATGGCGTCGCTTTGCGCTGATGTAGCTGGCAAATCTTTTAAATTATTCCTAGAATTATTGAGGACTTTGTGCCCGGTAAATTGCCAGATATAATTTGAAAAACTCCCAAATTCTACGACGCATTCTAAATAAAGTTTAGCATTATTAATGGCTGCATTTATCTTGCCCATGCTTCTAATTATTGAAGTATCCTGCATTAATTCACTAATTTTTTTAGCTCCAAACTTCGAAATAGCTAAGGCATCAAAATTATTAAACGCTTTTCTGAAATTTTCTCTTTTGACTAAAATAGTATGCCAACTCAAGCCGGCCTGAAAGGTTTCTAAAATTAAGTGTTCAAAAAGATGGTGATCGTTATAAGATGGTATGCCCCACTCGGTATCGTGATAATTTTTATACAAATCATCTTTTTCGCACCAAGGACATCTAACTACTATCTGCATTCAACAAAGTTATACCGATTTGCTTGACTTATGCATTCTAATCCATCAATTTATAGACCGCTTTTTAATCTATTTATTTTAGTAAGGTCTGAATCATTTTTGATACTTTTGAAATCATTTTGGAACAGGATAAAAATCTTGATGTTTTCAATGGATTGGCATCTTTTGTCGACAAACAAGAGATCTTAGAAGGCATTGTAAATCAATTGGCCAAGGATACAGGATTTGATTATTCGCATATACCTTTAGATGCCGAAGATCCAATTTTTTTGGAAACGATGCGTAAAGATTTGGCGTTTTATATTCGGAATTTGGCTTCAAAAAGCCATATACGATTTATGCATATAATATTTAGGGTCGATATTTCGCAAGCAAAAATGAATACTATACCATCAGGCGACTTTTATTATCATCAATTGTCCGAATTAATTTTAAGCCGGCTATTTCAAAAAATAATTACCAAACGTCATTTCAAGTCCTAGTCAACCTCTCATTCAGAATTAAGTGGTCTATAGAAATCTGTATCCCTGAACTTTAATATTGCACGGCAATTACGCCTTTGGCCCACGAGAGGGCAACCCTTGTTTGCTCGGCTTTGCTCATATTTGTACTATCCAAAATAATGGCATCGTCGGCTTTTATCAGAGCACTCCCATTCAAACTGTTATCAATCTCATCTTGACGCTTTATGTGTTCTACCACCTCATCAAATGAAATTTGAATTTGTTTTTCCAATATTTCATTAAACCGCCTTTTTGCGCGAATCAAAGGATCGGCAGTCATAAATATTTTTAACTCTGCGTCGGGAATAACCTTTGTACCAATGTCGCGGCCATCCATAACTACCCCTTTTTGGAGGGCCAGTTTTTGCTGCTGTAATTTTATAAAATCTCGTACCACACTTAATTGGCTCACTTGTCCTACAAAATTGGCTACCCTCGAAGTTTGAAGTTCGCTATCAACTCGTTCGCCATTCAAATACGTTTCAAAAAAATCATTGTTCAAGGAATAATGAAATGAGATGTCGATTTCTTGAAGCCTCTGAGGATTTTTGTTTAGATGGTTTAAATCAATATTCTGACGAATCAAATAAAGCGATACTGCCCTATACATTGCGCCACTATCAACAAAAAGATAGCCCAACGATTTTGCCAAATTCTTGGCTAAAGTACCCTTACCGCAACTCGAGTTGCCATCAATAGCTATGTTAATTTTGGTGTTCAGAACTATAAATATTTGTTGGCAATGATATTCGAATAAACTGAATAACAAAAAGAAAAATTCTAAAAATTTAGGTTTACTTTGAATTTTATAAAAATGAAAATCATACAAAACTTTATAAATGGGGCTTATGTAGCTGCGCAAAGCGGCGAATATTTACCCAATTATAATCCTGCCACTGGCCAAATTTACGCTCAGCTTCCCGATTCGGATGCGCGTGATATTGAGTTGGCTTATCTTGCCGCAAACGAGGCCTTTTATTTGTGGCGTAAAACGAGCTCCGAAAAACGGTTCAAAATCTTGAATCGCATCGCTGAAATCATAGATAATAAAAACGAGGAATTGGCAATTGCCGAGTCCATAGATCAGGGCAAACCTTTATGGTTGGCTAGAACCGAGATAACCCGGTCGGCTCAAAATTTTCGATTTTTTGCAAGCGCTGCCATTCAATTTAATAGCGATTGCAATGTAATGGATGGCCATGCCATTAATTACACTTTAAAAACCCCAATTGGAGTGGTTGGATGTATTAGCCCATGGAATTTGCCGCTTTACTTGTTGAGTTGGAAAATAGCGCCAGCCTTGGCAACAGGCAATTGTGTAATTGCCAAACCCAGTGAAATTACTCCTATGACGGCCTATTTGTTAGGTGAAATATGCAATGAAGCGGGATTGCCAAAGGGGGTTCTAAACATCGTGCATGGCTTGGGGCATAAGGTTGGAAACGACTTGGTTTCGCATCCCGAAATAAAAGCCATTTCTTTTACCGGTGGAACCAATACTGGAAAACACATAGCCTCGGTTGCTGCTCCGCAATTTAAAAAACTATCGCTCGAATTAGGGGGCAAAAACCCAAACTTAATATTTGCTGACTGCGATTTTGAAAAAGCCGCTACCGAAACCCTAAGGTCAAGCTTTTTGAATCAAGGCGAAATTTGCCTTTGTGGTTCACGTATACTTATCGAACGCCCGATTTATGAGAAATTTAAGGCATTTTTACTTGAAAAATTAAACCATTACACCGTGGGAAACCCATTGCTGGACGAAACACAAATGGGAGCCATAGTAAGCGAGCAGCATTTCGAAAAAATTCTTAATTATATTGAAATCGCAAAACAAGAGGGTGGTAAAATACTTTTTGGAGGCGAAGCCTTAAAACCAAAAGGATTTGAGAATGGTTGGTATATTGCACCCACCGTAATCGAAAATTTAAGCCAAAGTTCGCGATGCAATCAGGAAGAAATTTTTGGACCAGTGGTTACTCTAACTCCCTTCGATTCGGATGAAGAGGCCCTAGACCTAGCCAACGGAACACCTTATGGATTGGCATCAAGTATTTGGACCAATAATCTTCAACGAGCTCACGTTCTGGCATCGGAGCTAAGCTGCGGAATTGTTTGGATTAATTGTTGGTTGCTTCGCGATTTAAGAACTCCATTTGGGGGAATGAAACAAAGCGGCGTAGGCCGTGAGGGGGGTTTGCACGCCATGAATTTTTTTACCGAACAAAAAAATGTGTGCGTGAAATTATAAAACCAAGGGTTGAAATTTGAAGTTTAAATAAATTCGCTGGTTCTATTCTTTAAGTTGATACAATTTGCAGTAGTGCAACTCAACCCTACATAAGGCCATTATTTCCTCCAATCGTCAATAAGCTTTGCGGCTATATCTTCCAAACTTTTAGCCCCATTTTCCAATTCACTCAATGCGTTTTTAAGGGCGTTTTTATGGTCAGCATCCTCAAAAAAACTGGATTCTAATTTGCCTTTAATCGCTTCGTTAAGCCATTCGATTTTTTGTGCTTTTCGCTTGGTTTCAAAATGCCCTTTTGATTTTTGATGGCCAATAAATTTCTCAAGCCCTTTCCAAATTTCAGCTACATCCTCTTTATTGTGCATTGAATAATTTGAAACCTTAGGGGTCCAGCCTTCAAATTTATTGGGAATAAAGTTTAGGGCATTGGCCACATCCGAAATAGCTTGATTGTATATAGCAGGTTCGGTAACATCAGATTTGGTTAGAACAATCAGGTCGGCCAATTCCATTATTCCTCTTTTTATGGCTTGCAAATCGTCGCCTGCATTTGGCAACAATAAAAGTAATAAGCAATCAACAAGGCTATCGGCTAAATATTCGCTTTGCCCAACGCCCACGGTTTCGATTAAGATGGTATCGTAGCCAGCGGCTTCACATAACAAAATGGTTTCACGGGTTTTGCGGGCAACGCCGCCCAAAGTACCACTTGTTGGCGAAGGCCTTATAAATACATCTTCGAGCATGGATAAGGTTTCCATTCGCGTTTTGTCGCCAAGTATGCTTCCGTGATTTTTTTGACTACTTGGATCTATAGCCAAAACACATACCCTCCTCTGTTTTTCATTTACCAACCACGATCCAAAATTATTTATAAATGTACTTTTCCCTACGCCAGGTGCGCCGGTAATTCCGATTCGCAAAGCGGCTTTATTAAGTTTCAAGGCCTCCGACACCAATTTATTAGCCTCCTGTTGGTGTTCTATATTTTGACTTTCGACCAAGGTAATTGCTTTGGCAAGAGCTAGCCTGTCGCCTAAAACAATTCTATCAAAAAGCTGGGTGGGCATAGAGGTTATTTTTATTTGTTATTTAGGTATTGCCGTGGGCATCAACCACCGCAATATTTACCATGTTCACAATTTCACGTACCGAACTGCCCAACTGCAAGATATGAACAGATTTATTTAAGCCCATTAATACCGGGCCTATGGCTTCAAATCCTCCTAATTCCTGCATCAATTTATAACTTATATTTCCCGACGAAAGGTTAGGAAATATGAAGGTATTCACCTGTTTATTTTCTAATTTACTGAACGGAAATATTTCATTCCGTTTTAGGGTATTGATGGCATAATTGGCCTGAATATCGCCATCAACACATATGTGAGGGTGATGAAGGTGTAGAAAGGCTACCGCTTTTTTAACTTTATCCACTTCCTCGCCATCCGACGAACCAAAGTTCGAATACGATAGCATAGCAATAACGGGGTTTACTTGCAGTTTTTTCACCTTATCATGTGTTAACAGGGCTATGCTTACCAAATCTTCCCAAGTAGGATTGATATTTACCGTGGTATCGGCAAAAAATAATGGCCCAAGTTTCGACAACATAATATACATACCTGCCACTACCTTACTAATATGGTTGGTGCCCATTACTTGCAATGCAGGACGAATGGTGCTTGGGTAATTTTTTGTGAGTCCCGAAATAACCGCATCAGCATCGCCGCAATGAACCATCATCGATCCATAGTAATTGCGATGCACCATCACTTTTTTGCAATCGAAAAGACTCATGCCTTTTCGCTGCCGCATTTCATATAATTTTTCGCCGTAGGTTTTTCGAGTATCGTGTTCTTCGGCTGGATCAATTATTTGAATATTGTCAAAAATTAATCCATTTTCTTCTATCAATTGGTTAATCCTTTTGCGCTGTCCTAATAATATTGGAATGGCCGTGCCGTCTTCGATGGCGATATGGGCGGCCTTTAATATTTTATAATTGTCGGCCTCGGTAAACACCACTCTCTTTGGCGATTTGCGTGCTTGAATGGCTATTCGTGATAAAAATTTATCATCAATACCCAGCCTTCTTTTTAAATCCACTTCGTAGGCTTGCCAATCGGTAATTGGTTGTTTGGCTACCCCACTTTGTATGGCAGCTTTAGCCACCGCAGGTGCTACTGTATAAATCAACCTTGGATCTATGGGTTTTGGAATAATATAATTTCTTCCGAAACTCATGTTGCGTTCGTTATACGCCACATTTACCATTTCCAAAACTGGCTCGTGAGCCAATTGGGCTATGGCTTTTACGGCAGCCAATTTCATTTCCTCGTTTATGCACGTAGCCCTTACATCTAAAGCGCCTCTAAAAATGAATGGAAATCCTAAAACGTTGTTGACCTGATTGGGATAATCGCTTCGGCCAGTGGCCATTATCAAATCTTTACGGGTAGCTATGGCAAGATTATAATCAATTTCGGGATCGGGATTGGCCATAGCAAATACGATAGGATTTTTGGCCA
Organism: Chitinophaga pinensis; assembly: GCA_945878925.1. GTDB lineage: Bacteria > Bacteroidota > Bacteroidia > NS11-12g > UBA9320 > JABWCE01. The sequence continues at coordinate 4,162 of CAMDXE010000003.1, read as the reverse complement.
TCGATTTGATCATCGCTTGTGTTAAAATATTGCTTTTTGATAGGCCTACAAAAACATCGGCATCTTTCATAGATTGCTCCAAGCTTGTTAATTTGCGAGAGGTTGCAAAAAAAGTTTTATTGGCATCTAAATCGTCTCGCTCGGTATTAATAACGCCTTTACTATCGTGCATTACAATATTCTTAACATCCACTCCCAACGACACAAATAATTTGCCGCATGATATGGCCGAAGCTCCAGCACCGTTGATAACCAGCTTTATTTTATTTAATTTTTTCCCAGCTATTTCGGTGGCATTGAGCAAAGCTGCACCCGATATTATGGCAGTACCATGCTGATCGTCGTGCATAATTGGAATTTTTAATTCCTTTTTTAAGCGCTGCTCAATTTCAAAACATTCGGGCGCTTTGATATCTTCTAAATTGATGCCTCCAAAAGTTGGTTCCATAGCCTTAACGGTGGCCACAAATTCATCCACTGTTTTACAGTTTAATTCAATATCAAATACATCGATGTCGGCAAAAATTTTAAACAAAAGGCCCTTCCCCTCCATAACAGGTTTTGAAGCTTCGGGACCAATATCGCCTAAGCCCAATACGGCAGTTCCATTTGTAATTACAGCTACCAAATTGCCCTTGGCTGTATATTTATAAACCTCTTCTGGATTTTCGGCAATTCGCAAACAGGGCTCAGCTACTCCAGGCGAGTATGCTAAACTAAGGTCGCGTTGGGTTTGGGTAGGCTTGGTAGGTATAACTTCTATTTTGCCCGGTCGGCCATCGGCATGGTAACTCAGCGCATCGGTATATCGTGTATCGCTCATTTTTTTTACGTTTGATTATTCTGACTTTAGGTTAGAGCCAATGGATGGATTGCGCCGCATGCGCATATTGAGCAGTTCAACTCCAAAACTAAAAGCTATGGCAAAATAAAGGTATCCCTTTGGTATAGCTCCAATATTGTTGCCAGCCACCGAAAAATGTCCTAAATGTCCACCTTCTAATATCAACATAAACCCGATAAGGATTAGGAATGACAAGCCGAGCATTTGAATGGTCGGGTGTTTGTTGACAAAATTGGATACCGTATTGGCAAATGCCATCATTATTACCATAGATAACAATACCGATATGATCATAATTGGCAAGGCAAAAGGAATACCGTTGGTCATTCCAATTGCGGTTAAAATTGAGTCGATTGAAAATACAATGTTGATTAGCATAATTTGTGTTATGGCGTTTGATAGCGTTAGCTTTCTTTTGTTTTCTTTGCGCAACTCGCCATCATTTTCTTCGCCTTCAATTTTATGATGAATTTCGGATGTGCTTTTGTAAATTAAAAACAGCCCTCCTACAATCAGAAAAATGCTTTGCAAAGAAAAATGACCTTCAAAAATCCAACAGCTTATGTTTAAAATTGGTTTTTGAGCAGCAATAACAAAGGATAAGCCTAATAACAAAACAACCCTTAGAAACATAGCCAGAAACAATCCATAATTTACGGCTCGTTTTCGTTGATTGGGCTCAACCTTATTGGCGGCAATCGAAATAAAAATAATATTATCAACTCCTAAAATTATTTCTAAAAATGTTAGGGTCAATAGGGCCATGATAACATCGGTATTTGCAATAAAATCCATCACTTTAAAATAAAAGGCGAATTTAGTGTTTAAAATAGTAAATTAAGATTTGCTGTAGGTATTTAATATTCGGACAGGCCAAATTCAAAGATATCGGCTCATGCTTACTTACCTGAATAATCCTATTTTTTGCAATTTTTTTTTAATGGTGTGGGAAGTTTATTGGATTGGATTTTTCGATTCGTGAACGACACTAATAAAGGCCGCTTTAAGCCTAAAACTCTTATCCATAAATGCTATTTTTTTGAAGCTAAAGTACTAAAAAAAGGCTAAGTTTGCATTACAGTAAAATGACAAACATCCAAATTCAAAATTTACTTAATCGACTTGGCATAAAATCCGTTAACGAAAGTGTTTGCACTGGAGGTCAGTGGATTACAGCCATCGGATCAGAAACCAAACAAATTCATAGCCCTGTTGATGGGCAAGCTATTGCCACTGTAACCTATGCCACCGTTACCGAATACGAACGCGTTGCAAAGGTAGCTCAATCGGCCTTCGAGCATTGGCGTGGTGTTGCAGCACCAAAACGAGGCGAATTGATAAGGCAAATTGGCAATAAATTGCGCGATCAAAAAGACGATTTAGGGAGACTAGTTTCCTATGAAATGGGCAAAAGTTTGCAGGAAGGCTGGGGCGAAGTTCAGGAAATGATTGACATTTGCGATTTTGCTGTAGGGCTTTCTAGGCAGCTATATGGCCTTACAATGGTTAGCGAAAGGCCCAATCACAGCATGCAGGAACAATGGCACCCTTTAGGCGTGGTAGGTATCATTTCTTCATTTAATTTTCCGGTAGCTGTGTGGAGTTGGAATGCAATGTTGGCGGCTGTATGCGGCAATGTTTGTATTTGGAAACCCTCCGAAAAAACACCCTTATCGGCCATTGCGGTTCATCAAATCATAAAATCGGTATTGGTAGAAAATAAATTACCCGAAGGGATTTTTAATTTAATAATTGGAGATCATAGAATGGGAGAAAAACTAGCCAAAGACCATAGAATTACCCTAATATCGGCCACAGGAAGTACCCGCATGGGCAAAAGGGTTGGGCAAATTGTGGGCGGGCGCTTAGGAAAATGCCTCCTCGAATTAGGCGGAAATAACGCCCTCATCGTATCGGAAGAAGCCAACCTGGAAAATGCATTGAAAGCCTGTATTTTTGGGGCTGTAGGTACAGCTGGCCAACGCTGTACTTCTATTCGTAGAATAATTATTCAGGATAGCATCTACGATAAATTTATAGCTAAACTTATTAATGCCTATCGACAGCTTAAAATTGGAAACCCCTTAGATCAAAAAAATCATATGGGGCCATTGATCGATGTTCAAGCGGTAAATGCGTATTTACATGCTATTGCCGAAGCCGAAAATGAAGGAGGCCATGTTCTATATGGCGCAAAAGTGCTTAGCGGTGAGGGTTATCAATCGGGCACTTATGTATTGCCAACCTTAATTGAAGCAAAAAATCATTATAAAATAGTACAGGAAGAAACCTTTGCTCCCATTTCTTATATTCTAAAATACTCACGTTTGGAGGAAGCTATTGCCATGCAAAATGATGTTAAACAGGGTTTAAGTTCAGCTATTTTTACCAACAACATGCAAGAAGCCCATTTGTTTTTAAGCGCCATTGGCAGCGACTGTGGAATTGCCAATGTTAACATAGGTACTTCGGGTGCCGAAATTGGCGGCGCTTTTGGTGGCGAAAAAGATACAGGAGGAGGCCGCGAAAGTGGAAGCGATAGTTGGAAAGCCTATATGCGCCGTCAAACCAATACCATAAATTATGGTAAAGATATGCCCTTGGCACAAGGCATTAAATTTGATATTTAGCGCTTTTTATTTCTTTTAGCCTACCTTTTGTTAAGAAATGGCCAATAGATGTATTTTCACTGTTGCGTTTAGATGTTTATTGCCGAATCTTAAATGTAGGCAAATGTTTTTTAATTACGTTGGTAGCTAAAATATTGAGCCGTAATAAAAGCTTGTTTCTTAAAACCTTTAACTCCTTGTCATTCCATCTTTTTACACAGCTGCCACTAAATTAAACAATTTAAGACAACATCTTCTCCTAAAAATAAAAGGGCACCATCCATATTACGAATAAATAAATTATAACTCAATACAAAAATTCTTCTAACATAATGTCAGAATGAACAGATTTTATATCATTCTATCACCACCTTTTCATTCCATTTAATATTACGGGTTTCGATGGAAATGGTATAGATGCCTGGAACCAAATCGGCGGTAGGAATTATTATTTTATTAATGCCAAGTTGAATCTTAATTGTAGAATTAGTGCGGATACATTTTCCGGTGGCCGAATAAATGCTAACAGTAGCTGTACCTTTTTGAGAAGTTTCTAATTCTGCAGTTACATATGTTATTGCAGGATTGGGGTAGAGTGTGAGGTGTTTTGAAATCTTATTGCGTTTTATTATTTCGGGTAATACTTTTTCTTCCCATTGTTTTATAATCACTGCGTTTGCATTCGCTTGTCCGTATTCGCATGTTGGCC
>CAMDXE010000002.1 GCA_945878925.1 Chitinophaga pinensis | reverse complement strand
CCAAAAATACTAAACACGCCATGTGGCGCCTTTAATTTATTGAATACCTCCATATAGGGCTCCATTTCACTGGCTTGATTGTTGACCAAATCGCCGGTAAAAAAAATTACATCTGCGTTTTGTTCTTGTATTAATTCTACCCCTTTCATTACGGCCTTGGTATCCCAAAACGATCCAGAATGTATGTCGCTTATTTGAACGATCTTGAATCCATCGAATGAAGATGGCAGATTTTTTAAAACTATACGTCGTCGTTTCACGCGATAATCATAGGCCCCTTTAACAATACCCCAACTTAAGGCCGCAATCATTCCTGTACCGGCCAACATTCCTGCCTTTACAATAAATGAATGGCGGCTAATTGGCTCTCCTTTTACTGAGGCAGACGAGGAAGTAAATAGGCTATAAACCCATTTGACTAAACGAATTAAATCGTCCATAACTAAAAATAAAAGCCAAATAATTTTGCTAAAATATTGAGCAAACAAAAACGTGGCTAGGCCAACTTTTAGGCCCCAATAGGCCTTGGCCGGAAGGGAGTGAAACAGTATTAGCAATCCCACATTTAGCAAAGTTAATCCCCAAAATCCTATTTTTAAGAACCGCTGTGTTTGAGGCAGCGCCGATTTAATTATCACCTTATATCCACTATAAAGATACCAATCCATCAAAAGCATGATTAAGGTGAATATGGAAATAACAAGAATTCTATTAGGCATGATATTGCTAAACTCAGATATTTTGAAGGGCTATTTTATTTTTAGTCAACGAATTATTCTTATTTTACCGTAAGTTTTTTACGGATGGTATTACGAACCGCAAAAAAACCCAAAGCACCGCCACTAATATTTCCATTAATATTTGAAGGTGGTGAAGAAAAAGGGCTTCCATCTCTGTTTATCTGGCTTTGAACGGCCGTTAAAAAATTAAAAAACGGTTGAGAAATGGCCATTTGTTCGAATATTATTTTGTCGCCAACTTTAAACAGAAAAGGAAAATCGGACGCCCAGTAATACCCATCTGCCAATTTATCGTCGTTTATAAAGTAAAACTCTTTATTAAGAAGGGTGTCGTTTTTATAAATATTCCATTGATAGCTATCGCCAATGCCCGGTTTTTCTTGAGCCCATTCCCATAAATACAATCCTGCTGGAAAAAACCCTCGCTTGGGCATGTTTACCATTTTTAGCGAATCAATTGGGTTTTGGGGGCGGCATTGTTCACTTGCCGAATATGTTTTGCCATTGTATTTAATATTTAAAGTATAGCCAATACCTATTTTACATGGATGGATTGCCTTTGAATAAAACAAGCCAGCCGAATCGTGAAATAAAGTATCCAAGTTTCCATCGCTGCTCATAATTGTAACCTGTGCATCGGCAATTGTGGGAATAGTTAAGGAATAGTAATCGGCCGAAGTTGTTAGCTTTACCTTAAACGGAACGCTATCGTTGCTAATATTGCTTTCGACCACCAAAACGGCACCTATGGTATTTAAGTTCAGGATTACCTCGTCGCGGCAAGAAAATAAAGCCAAACACGTTAAAACAAAAATCAAGTTATTTATTTTTTTCATCGTCTGCGTTTTAAAATTTAAAATTCCATGTTATGGAGGGCATCCATCTAAATAAAGCAATTTGTTCGGTTATGGGAATGCCGGTATCAATTTGTTTACCATCGGCATCCTTAATTTTTCGTGTTCCTGTTGTTATCGAATAGGCATTTTTTTGACCATATACATTATAAACCGAAAAATTCCAAGAATTTTCGAGTCGGCCCTTTTTTCGTTTATTCGGGTAATAATTAGCCCCAACATCCATTCGATGATAAATCGGGAAACGCTGACTATTGCGAGGACCATACATTGTAATTAACTTATCGTCATATTGCCATCGGCCTTGCGGAAATGTAATAGGATTGCCCGACGCTAATATAAAGTTTACGTTAAAATCCCATTTTTTGCTTAAATCGTAGCTTGAGGCTATGGATAAATTATGCCGCCTATCGGTATTGGTTGGATACGGATTATTTTGATTAATCCCTTCGATTTGCCGCATCGATTTGGATAAGGTATAGCTTACAAATCCTTTTAGTTTTCCTTTGGTTTTTTTGATAAAAAATTCAGACCCATAACTCCACCCTTTTCCTGTTAAGAGTTCGCCATAAATTTGATCATTTAAAAATAAAACGGCATTGTCTCTAAAATCAACTTGATTTTTCATCCATTTATAATACAGTTCTACAGAGGTTTCGAGGCCAATATCAAAATTTTTAAATATCCCAATTGCTATTTGCTCTCCAATTTGAGGTTTTAGGTCGATGTTTGCTGGCACCCATTGGTCGATAGGCAAGGCAAAAGCGCTATTGGATGCTTGTTGCAAATATTGAAATGTGCGACTAAAAGACGCTTTTATGGCATTTGTCTTCGACAGGTTATAACTCAAGCTTGCCCTGGGCTCGAAACCCGAGTAGGTGTTGAATATTGAATTTTCTTTGAACCTTAGGGTATCTACAACTTTTGGCGCTGCCCCAATGCTATCGTAAGCAAACTTATATTCTTTGGCCGATCCCAAATTATTAAAAATGGAGTACCTCAATCCATACCTCAGCTTAAAACGGGTATTTATTTTATACTCATGTTCGGCATACAGAGCCGATTCTAAAGCTTTTCGGTGGTCTAATAGAATGGGTTCTTTGAGTATTGATTGATCGCCTATTGGTTTTATCTCGCCAGGTTTAAAGGTGTGATGCGTAATTGTAGCACCAAAATTCAGCTTATGATAAGGATTATAAAACCATGCATAATCTGATTTAAAGCTCAGGTCGGCAATGCCTTGGGTAAACTCCAAATTATTAGATTCTGATATATTGAATTTAAAATAATAATCGAAGTCGCTGTATATGAGCGTTTGGTTGCTAAATAATTTTGAATTAAACAAATGGTTCCATCGCACGGTAGCAGTTTTATTGCCCCAACTGTTGCCAAATAAGGTGGTAAACTTAAACTTATCGCGTCCAAAATAGCCCGATATAAATAATTTATCCTTATCGCTAAGTTTATAATTAAGTTTAGCATTTAAATCATAAAAATACAATTGGCTATTTTTAGCATCTTCATTTGGCGCCAATGGCAAAAACACATCGGCATACGATCGTCGCCCCGAAACAATGAAGGAGGCCTTTTTTTTAACAATGGGTCCCTCCAATGTCAATCGGCTCGACAATAAACCTAATCCTCCGGTTCCTGCAAATTTTTTGGCATTGCCTTCTTTCATGCGTATATCTATCAACGACGACAATCTTCCTCCATATTGTGGCGGTATGCCCCCTTTATATACGTCCAAGTCGCGAATGGCATCGCCATTAAACACCGAAAAAAAACCGAGAAGGTGCGAGACATTGTAAACGGTAGCCTCATCCAATAAAATTAAATTTTGATCTTGGGTGCCCCCTCTTACACTAAAACCCGAATTGCCTTCGCCTGCACTAATAATACCTGGCAACATGGTGACGGTTTTTAAAATATCTACTTCACCAAATACAACCGGAATGCGTCGCACCGTTTGCATATCGAGTTTTATAAGATTGATTTGTTTGTTCTCAACTTTCGATTCTTCTGCCTTTGCACTTATCAATACCTCATCAATATCCTTAATTTTTTCGCTGAGTTCAATATTTAATGTTACGTTTTTGGTAAGAAGTATTACTTTTTCAATTTCCTCGTAACCTACAAAGCGAATCAAAATTTTATACGTCCCTTTAGGTACACTTAATGAATAAAAGCCATAAGAATTGGTAGCCACCCCGTAATTAGTTTGGGCAATAATAACCGTTGCTCCTGTTAAATCTTCGCCCGATTTAAGGTCGGTTATGCGTCCGCTAATGGTATAATTTTGAGCAAAAATAAAATGCGAAAAAAACAATACTAACCCTGTAAATGCTGCTTTTATCATCTGCTATAGTTTGAAGCTGCAAAATTATTTTTTATTTTGTCATTCCCGAGTTCATTTAGATAATTGATAGCTATAATCTGATTAAAAAATAAAATCGCCTAAAGCTCCTCTAAAGATTGGCTTTGGTGCATAAATAGATGTTCGTTTCATCGGCAATAATTTGGAAATGCTAATGGCTCAACCGTAATTCGTAATTTTAAAACCTAAACGTGATACGAATACTAAAATGGATTCCAAATGGCATCACCCTTGGCAACTTAACCTGCGGTATGCTGGCTTGCTATATGGCTGCAGCTAATAGTTCGGTTAATATTAGTCCAAATTTTAAAATAGAGGCTTCAAAAGATTGGCACTATTTAGCCCCTTCGTTGCTCATTTTTGCAGCGGCCGTGCTCGATTTTTTGGATGGCCTTGCGGCTCGGCTGTTAAATGTATATTCCGAATTGGGCAAGCAATTGGACAGCTTGGCCGATTTGGTTAGTTTTGGGGTAGCGCCCTCGTTTATAATCATAAGTTATAATCTAGCAGGAAATTATTTGTATAGTTTTGCGGGCCTATTTATTGGCATCTTTGCCTGTATTCGCTTGGCAAAATTCAACCTCGATACCCGTCAGCACAATTCTTTTTTAGGCTTGCCCGTGCCTAGTGTTGGGATGATTGTGGCGTCGCTGCTTTTTATCGATTGCCATGGGCCCTTGGCCTTTTTAATTAATCCATGGGTTGTACTTGGTTTAATTATGATACTTTGTTTATTAATGGTTTCCGAATTGCCGCTTCTAGCCCTAAAATTTAAGACCTATGGTTTGAAAGAAAATCTAGGTCGTTACCTGGTTTTAGGCCTCGGGCTTGCCATTTTTATTGGCTTTAGGTTTCAAGGGTTGCCCTTAATCATTTTGGCTTATGTATTGGTTTCACTTTTGGTTAATGAAAAAACTAAGACTGCAACGTCCTAATTTATAAATATGCATTAGGATAAACTCGTATCAACGGGAAACTTTTAATTTTTTTTTTATAAATTTGAATTATGAAACACCTGACCTTAACGGTTCCTGACAACCTAAATCTCAATGAAAATGAGACTAAGAGATTTCTAGCAGCAAAAATGTATGAATTAGGGAAGCTTTCATTGGGTCAGGCTGCAGAATTAGCAGGTCTGTCAAAAGTTGCCTTTTCTGAGATTCTAGCAGACTATGACGTTTCATTGGTCAACTACCCTCCTTCAGAGGTAATAAGAGATGCCACTCAATTCTGAAATAATTATTTCAGACACGAGTTGTTTGATATTGCTAACCAAGATCGATGAATTGGATTTGCTTCGAAAAATGGGGAAGGATGTTTTTATAACTCCCGAGATTAATCTTGAGTTTGGTAAAAGTTTGCCTGATTGGATTAAGATTAAAGATCCCATTGACAAACATTATCAAAAACTTTTGGAACGAGAAATTGATAGAGGAGAAGCGAGTGCTATAATTTTAGCATTGGAAATTCCAAATTCAATACTTCTTATCGATGACTTGAAAGGCAGGAAAATAGCGAGCGAATTGGATTTAAGGTATTCTGGAACCTTTGGTTTAATTCTAAGAGCAAAACAGGAGGGAATTGTAAAGGTCATTAGACCAATAATAGAAAGAATACAAAACACAAATTTTAGATATAACAAGAAGCTTCTCGAATCAATCTTAGAACAAGCCGGCGAATAGCATGCCTAAGCATAAAACGAGATACCAAAAAGGATCAGCTTTTATTTACCTAAGAACATTTTGTGGCTTTAGGGCGTTTCATTTTTGCTCACCTTCTATCATGCCCAACTGGCAGTACTCAATCCCTAAACTATTGCATCTGTTGATAGTAATGTTGATGCTTGTTAATTCTCGAATAACACATTAAGCCACCTCTACAACTTGGATTTAAAACATTAAGAAAGTTTTTCATTCATTGTTGTATTTTTGCACATCGTTAATTATCTATGAAATTTATAGCCGAAATAAATGTAATGCCCCACAAAAATTTGTTGGATCCTCAAGGCAAGGCCGTTACTGGAAGTATGGCCGCCATCGGATTGCCGCAAGTACACAATGTAAGAGTTGGCAAACATATAACCCTTGAAATAGAGGCGCTCGATGAAGCTGAAGCCAATCTAAAAACAGAAGAAGCATGCCGAAAATTATTAGCCAATCCAATTATGGAATTTTTTGAATTTACCATTCAGAAAGGCTAAATAAAACCACACTGTTCAAAAACCATAAAACAAAACCATTCAAAAAATTAAGGAGGAGAATCGCCGATGAAAATTGAACAAATTTACACCAGTTGTTTGGCTCAATCGGCCTATTACATCGAGAGCAATGGCGAAATTGCCATTATTGATCCCATCCGAGATTACCAAACCTATATTGACAAAGCTAATTTAAGCGGACATACCATTAAGTATATTTTCGAAACTCATTTTCATGCCGATTTTGTTTCGGGCCATATCGACTTATCGCATGCCACTGGCGCACCTATTATATATGGACCAAAGGCCGAAACCGGTTTTGAGGCGCAAATAGCCACCGATGGGCAAATTTTTAAACTTGGCAACATTACCATTACGGCCCTTCACACGCCAGGCCATACACCCGAAAGCACCTGTTATTTATTAAAAGACGAAAACGGCCACGATCATTGCGTTTTTACAGGCGATACCTTATTTGTTGGCGACGTTGGGCGCCCCGATTTATTGGACGGCAATCCGGATTTAAATTCCGAAATAATGGCCGCTTGGCTTTACGATTCCTTAAATACTAAACTTAAACCTTTGGCCGATTCGGTGTTGGTTTATCCCGCACATGGGCCAGGTTCGGCCTGCGGCAAAAGTCTTGGAAAGGAAACCTTTAGCACCATTGGAATTCAAAAATCTACCAATTACGCCATGGCCGAATTGTCCAAAAGCGAATTTATTGCCCAAGTTACCGAAGGCATTTCGGCCCCACCCGATTATTTTTTTAAAGATGCAAAGCTTAATAAACAAGGCTATACCAGCATGTCGAGCATTGAGATGCATGGATTAAAATCGCTGAATTTAGAAGCATTCGAAACCCTAAAATCTGAAGGCGCTTTGATAATTGATAGTCGAGATCCCCTTGTTTTTGAAAATGGATTTGTGCCAAGCTCTATTAACATTGGGTTAAACGGACAATTTGCAATTTGGGCAGCCACCTTGTTCGAACTCGACCGAAAAATCATATTGATATGCGATATTGGCCAAGAAAAAGAAAGCGTTACGCGCTTGGCTCGAGTAGGATTCGATAATATTGCAGGCTTCCTCGAAGGTGGATACGACACTTGGCCAAGTGCCGGAAATAGATCGGACATGCTTATATCGGTTGATACCGAAGAATTATATCTTGAACAAAAGCATGGAAAAAACTCTGGCGTTTTAGACGTTCGCAAAGCATCCGAATACGATCAAGGCCATGTTGAGGAAACAGAGTTTCTTACTTTAGCAACTTTACCCGATCACTTCGATAAAATTGATAAGGATAAGGACGTTTATATTTATTGTGGCGGCGGCTATCGCTCAGTTATTGCTTGTTCACTTTTAAAAGCCAATGGATACCATAAAGTATACAATGTTTATGGAGGCTATGGTGCAATAAAGCAGGACGAACGGATAAAAATAGTTTTGCCGACTAAGTCCTAATATCAAATATTTGTCTCCAAACTTATCAATACTTAAGCTTACATTTGCCCCTCTTTTCAAAATCTATACATGAGCGTTTTAGTTAATAAAAATTCCAAAGTTATTGTTCAAGGATTTACGGGCACCGAAGGTACATTCCACGCAGGCCAAATGATAGAATATGGCACGAATGTAGTTGGAGGCGTTACCCCAGGAAAAGGGGGCCAAACGCATTTAGATCGACCCGTATTTAATACTGTTAAAGAAGCCGTTGAAAAAGTGGCTGCAAATGTATCCATTATTTTTGTTCCACCTCCGTTTGCTGCCGATGCTATAATGGAAGCAGCCGATGCTGGCATTCATGTAATTGTTTGCATAACCGAAGGCATACCGGTAAAAGATATGATTCCGGTAAAAGCTTATATAAAATCTCGTGGTTGTACACTCATTGGGCCAAATTGCCCTGGAGTAATTACACCCGACGAAGCCAAAGTTGGGATTATGCCCGGTTTTGTTTTTAAAAAAGGAAGAATTGGCATTGTTTCGAAATCGGGAACCTTAACCTATGAAGCCGCCGATCAGATTGTAAAAGCGGGTCTTGGCGTATCTACTGCCATTGGTATAGGTGGCGATCCAATTATAGGCACAGCTACAAAAGATGCGGTCGAATTATTGATGAACGACCCCGAAACCGATGCCATAGTTATGATTGGCGAAATTGGGGGAAGTTACGAAGCCGATGCAGCCCGATGGATAAAAGCCACAGGCAACAAAAAAGTTGTGGTTGGATTTATTGCCGGACAAACGGCCCCTCCTGGCCGCAGAATGGGACATGCTGGCGCAATTGTTGGCGGTGCCGAAGACACAGCAGCAGCCAAAATGAAAATTATGGCCGAATGCGGCATACATGTAGTTGAATCTCCAGCAGAAATTGGCACCATGATGATTCAAGCCTTAAGCGCAGCTTCCAAATAAACCTAGAAATCAAAAGTAGGGCAGCTCCTAACTTATCGAATTAATACAAACATAGCCGACTCTTCTAAATTTACAGTGTGCAAACCGCTTGTATAGGAATAGTAAGCATGTATTAAATAATTATCCAGAGACACCATCTCTCCTTTGAAGGTGCCATCCCACCCGTTATCACTCTCGTTGCCTTCATAAATTATTTCACCCCATCGGTTAAAAATGCGATAGGTCATTGCCCCCACATCATAAATTATAGGCTTATATCGGTCGTTAATTCCATCTTGGTTTGGGGTAAAAGCAGTGGGCAAGAAAAACCGACAATTGATTGGCCTGAACCCTACTTCAATAGTATCTCTTTTCGTTCCACAAATATTACTAACCAATACCGAATAAATTCCAGGAAGCAACACTTTAAGGAAAGGCCCTTCGTTTCCAGTATTCCATATAATTTGCGATTGCCACGATTTTACACGCAATTCAAGGGCTTCGTATTTACACACTATGGTGTCGTTTCCTAAATCTACTCGTGGACCAGGATAAACATTGGTGTATTGAATACTGCTATCGGTACACCCATTTACGGTTACTCTATATTTAAGCGTATCGGCCCATAAAATAAAAGGGCTATAGGAATTATTAGAACTATTTTTTCCATAGAAATTACCGCCAAGGGTATTGGGTTTAAAGGCGTATGGGCCTGTCAATTCGCAATAATGCGAGTTTAAGGTTTCAAATTTTGGATCGGGCATTGGTTTTACAAATACCTCTTTTTGCATGGTATCACCACATCCTTTTTGTGAAGTAACCCTTAAGGTTACATTCTTTTTTCCTGGGCTAATGAATGTATAGTTTGCTATTGACCCCGTTTGTGTATTTTCATTATTGATATTCCACCAATAGTTGAGTACCCCTAACGAATCGTAGCTCTCATCGGTAAAAATATACTGATTTTGATAGAGGCACTGCGCGCTGTCGTTAACCCTAAATAGAGCTTTTGGCTTAGGATAAACACGAATTGTATTTTTGAAACTGTCAACACATCCACTATCGGTTGTGGTTTGCAGTGTAATTAAGTAGCTGCCCGATTGGGGATAATAACTTTTTACAAAATTTAACGAAGAGGATTGCCCATTTCCGCAATTCCAAAGCAAATTTTTAATTTGTCCGGCTTTCACTGTACTCGTATTAGTAAAGCTAAAAGCCTGTTGATTAATACATTGGTCGCTGTCGTTTATTGCAAATTGAGCCAGTGCATTTGGATGAACCCATACATCATAACTTATCGAATCTTTGCACCCTTCGTTGCTTGTTATTTTCAGTTTAGGGTAATAATGGCCAATATTCTTATACGTATGCATGGCGTGCTGTGACGAAACGGAATCCAAATCGCCAAACTGCCATTTCGATGTAAACGTACCTAATGAGAGGGTTGACGTATTGGTAAACCTGAAATTTTGAATTCGGAAACATTGCCCTGCATCGTTTATCGAAAAATTAACCTTGGGCATAGGGGCAACCGTTACTGTTTTATCACTGCTATCGATGCATCCTAAATCGGAAATGGAGGCTAAGCGAACCTTGTAATTTCCCGAATTCGAATACGAATGGTTGGCATCCAAAGACTTTACAGTATTGCCATCTCCAAATTTCCAAGTAAAAGCCATGCTTCCCGATTTGATTCTTGAGCTATTAATGAAACTAAATGTATTTTGGAATAAACATTGTACCGAATCAAGAATGCTAAAAGAAACCAGGGGTTTTGGATGTACATCCACCCATTTGCCAATGGAATCTTTACAATTTTTATTGCTGGTTTGGGTAAGCAATACAAAATACGTCGTATCCTTTCCATAAGTTTTTACGGGATTGAGTAAAGCCGAAGTCGTAGCATCTCCAAATTTCCAAAATTGCCCCATATTGCCTAACGGAATCGAACTTTTATTCGTAAAAACAAAGTTTTGATTGTTGATGCATTGCCCAGTATCGTTTACTGTAAATGCAACCGAAGGCATGGGATCGACTCTGATATTTTTGAACACCGAATCGACACATGCATTATCGGAAGTGGCTATCAATGTAACCTTAAAATTGCCATAGGCAAAATACCGATGCGACGGATTCGAAAGTGTACTATTTGAATTATCTCCAAATTTCCATTTTAGGGTCATGCTTCCTTTTCGCAAGGTACTTTTTGATAAAAAAATAAAATTATTTTGATTCAAGCATTGATCGGTATCGTTAATGCTAAAATCTGATTTTGGAGCCGAATAAACCATAATCCATTTTGTTTGCGTATCTAAACATCCTCGGTTTGATGTTTGAATTAAGCTTATAAAATGTGTGGTATCTGTACTGTAAGTTTTCGCAACCGTTGGCAACGTCGAGCTTGTGGCATCGTCAAAAACCCATCGCCTGCTTATGCTTCCCGAAAGGATGGTGCTTTGGTCGGTAAAAATAAAATTTTGAGTATTAAAACATTGTGTGCTGTCGTTTATAAGAAATTTACTTATGGGCATAGGGTTTACCAAAACGGTTGCGGCAACCGAATCCACACATCCAAAATTGGAAGTCGAAATGAGAGTAACTTTATAATTACCTATTTTGGCATAGCTATAAGCAGGCGACTTAAGGATAGATTTTCCAGCATCGCCAAATTTCCAAAAATGATTCATAGTGCCCGAGGCAATGTTGCTGGCATTGGTAAATTTAAAGTCATTCGATTTTAAACACTGTTCGTTTGCATTGATGGCAAAAGCAGGTATAGGCATTGGATCTACCTTAATAATTGCCAAAGCCGAGTCGGTACACCCAAAGTTGCTTGCCGATTTTAAGGCCACATTATACTTTCCATAAGTCGAGTAAGTATTGGCAGCATTCTTGGTATTGGCGGTTTTGCCGTCGCCAAATCGCCAAGCATGCGTTAGTGTTCCGGTGGCTATAGTTGCCGTATTGGTAAATACAAAGGCGTTGCCGAAAAGACATTGGTCTGTATCGTTTACACCAAAGCTTACCGTGGGTTTAGGATAAATCTGAATAGAAAGCGACGATGAATCTATGCAAGCATAATTAGACTCTTGTATTAACCAAACTTTATAAGATGTAGCATAGGGAAACGATTTTGAAGGATTTTTTGTGGCAGTGCTTGTACTGTCTCCAAATTTCCATAGGCGCGAAATGGTTCCTAATACAATAGAGCTGCTATCTTCAAATTGAAATTTTTGATCGTTAATGCATCCATTCATTACATTTACCCTTGGCCTAACTCTTGGCTGAGGGTAAACTGTTAAATATTGGATTATTGAATCGGAGCACCCAAACGATGATAAAACAATCAATTTTACTTGATAGGTACCCTGTACAGTATAGCTATGTTGGGGATTTATTACACTTGATAAACTTCCATCGCCAAAGTTCCACTTGAAGCTTAAATTTCCAGAAACTATAGCACTAGTATTGTTAAATTTAAACACATTGCCGGTTAAACATTGCAAGGAATCATCGATTCGGAAGGCTATTTTTGGCATTGGGTGGATACGCACCGAATGCCTAACCGAATCTTTACAATTCGTTACATTATTTGCTTCAAGCAAAATGGTGTAAGTACCGGGCGAAGCATAGCTGTGCGATGCGTTAGTGCTGCTTGACGAAGCGTTGTCGCCAAATTCCCAGCGATAATTTAAAGTACCCCAAGCCGTGGTACTTGTATTGGTAAAAACCATTAAATTTCCATTTAAACACTGCGATGTATCATTGATCGTAAACTGTGATTTTGGCATTGGCCAAACCCGCACTTGTTGAGTACTAGTGTCTTTACATCCTAAATTTGAAGTAAGAATTAACCTTAGGGCATACCGTCCGGTGTCGTTATAATGGTGGTTGACCTTGGCGTTGGTCGACGAATTTCCATCGCCAAACTGCCATTGCCTAGTGTATGACCCCTGCGAAATACTTCCCAAATCTTGAAGTGCATACACATTATATCGCTGGCATTGATTGGTTTGATTGATTGAAAAATTTACCATTGGCATAGCCAAAACACTTAAACTGTCGTAAGCTGTATCGCGGCAATTAAAGCCCGAAACTGAGATGAGTTTTATCGCGTATTTCCCTGTGCTCGAATATCTATAATTGAACGCTTGCAGGCTCGACGAGTCTTGGTTTCCTAAAGTCCACTTGGATGTAGTGCTGCCCGATTGTATTATACTCGAATCGCTTAATCTGAAATTGTGGTATTTAAAACATTGATTTTTTTGATTGCTGTTAATTTTAGCCAAAGGGTTGGGGTGCACCGTTGCTGTTTTAACCATCGAATCTTTGCATCCAAATATGGTCGTCAATTTTAATTTAACAGAATAGGTTCCCGAAGTGATATAGGTATTTTTTGAATCCCAAGTTGTTTTACTATTTCCATCCCCAAAATTCCAAACCCACGATTGCAAGGTTTGTTTTGAAGTGGATGTATTTTTAAAGTCCATTTCAGATTGATGGCAAACATTGGAGGAGTTAAAGGCGGGCTTTGGTTTGCTATAAACCAATACCGGTTTTGTTATGCTATCCGAACATCCTGCCACATTGGTTACTTTTAGCATCACTTGGTAGGTATTGTCGACCGCATAATTTTTTGTAGGATTTTTTACATTCGAAAACGTTCCATTACCAAAATTCCATCGCCATAAATAGATGCGATCGGTATATGCAAAACTCGAATCTTTAAACCCTAAGCCCGATCCTTGGCACACGCTCTTGAAGCCAAAATTAGCAATGGGAACTAAAGACACCACCACAATTTTTACGATCGAATCTACACATCCCATGCTGCTATATGCATATTGAACGACACGGTAATGGCCAGTATCGGCATATATATGCACCGGGTTTATACTCGACGAACTTGTTTTATCTCCAAAAAACCATTTCAAAGCCACAATACTTCCGGTGCTTATAGTGCTTTCGTTTTTGAAACTCGTGGTTGACGCTGCACAATTGGTAACCCATGTAAATTGTGGTTTTGGCAACTCCCAAACGACAACCGTTCGTTTGGCAGCAAGGCTGGTATCGGGATAAATATCATCGCAGGTTTGGGTGATTCCATTTTTGGTATATTGCCCTCGGGCTATTAACTGAGGAAAAAATATGCCTTGTCCTTTGTACTTAAATTGAACGGCTGTATCCATTGTGGTGCCATAAGCCGCATTGCTTTTGTCGTTAAATTGCCAAATGTAGGCATTGGCATTTTTACTTTTATTTTTAAAAGAAATTATCAGCGGTTCGCACCCAATGCTGTCGCCAATAAAATCGAATGCTGCACGTGGACCAATTATTACTAATGGCTTAGTCATCGAATCGATGCAGTTGTACGAATTGGTTACCTTTAGTTTTATAAAATAAGCATCAATAGCAAAAAAACGCCGTGGATTTGTATTGAAACTTTTGGCATACCTCGAACCAAAATCCCATTCCCACTTTTTTACAAAATCACCGGTCAGTCCTGTTGAATCAACCGTAGTGGCTAATGATTTAATATCTATGGTTTGAGCGCATAGCAAAGAATCGTCGGGGAGGGTAAAATTGGCATAAATTCCTGACACGCGCAGGGTGCGATAGTTTGATAAGGTATCCCAACATCCGGCACTGTCTTTTATAGCCATCGAAAGTTTATAAGTACCCGGATACGAATACCTTATTTTGGGATTAGGCCCTATATCTCTATATCCCTTACCGTCGCCAATATCATAATGAACTAGCTCTTTTCCAGCCAATTTTCTTGCAGGGTTGCTCCAAAAACCAGAGCCTGCACTTACTGTATCAAAATATCGGTTAAGTTCAATTATTTGGAACAAATCGTTTATACAATTTAAAGAAGATGTAGGAGAAAAATTTTTATATACTCCAATATTCACCCACATCGACGTACTTCCACTACATCCATTAGGATGAATGACCGTTAAGCTTATTTGGTATTTTCCTGCTTTTTTGAACCTATGCCAAACCGCCGATTGATTGGTCGTATTTAAACTTGATCCATCGCCATAATTCCATACAAATTGGGTTCCAGCAGCCTGGTTCGAATCTAAAGCAAAAAATTGAAGGCTCGAATTTGGGCAATAATACGTTTGCGTCGAATAGTTGCTAAAAAACACCGGCGACATTCTTGTTACCTTTACCGAATGATGAAACCACCCAGTATCGCGACAAACTTTTCCATTGGTATCTAAGCCATTTTCTACGATGAGTCCAATGGTAACCATTCCATTGCTGTCACCAGGATATTTTCCATATGCGTAATTCGTGCCCAGCGAATTGAATTGCCAAAACGAATTAAAATTTCCAGATTTTCGTGCACTAAGCGAATCCCACATCAACCACCACGCGTATTTAAGGCAGGAAGGTTGCGATTGATTTAGATCGAAGGTCAACGATTTGTATTGTTCAGGTCCTGGGCATGGTTTGATAATGCTAGGTGTAAATAATCCCTTGGCTTTTGGAGCCATAAGCGGAATAGCGGCATATACAGAATCGCTACATCCTATACTCGAATCTGAAACTACCAACTTGGTATAATAACAGGCTTCTTTCCCTTTTTTATATAAATGTTTAAAAAACCAAGGATCTTTCGAATACCGACAGTTCTTCCCTATATTTATTGAATCTTTGCTAATACTGGTGCATGATGGACCAAATACATCGCCGGCGTCCCACAGCACTTGTATGCTGTTATTGCGAAATAATGTGGAGGTATTGCTATAATATACGGTATCTTTAATTTGGCACTGATAACGGTTGATTATGTTGCCAATTCTAGCTTGGGGCCCATGTACCACAATTGAATCTAAGATTAAAGAACTGTCGCAGCCATTTTTACTAATGGTAACCGTTGGATAATATAAGCCCGGATTTAAAAATCGGTAATTGCTTGAAAATGCTGTTGACTCCACCGATGGAATAAATGTCCATCGAATAGAGGCACCTGATATAGGAGTTTGCTTAAAGAAAAAATTATTGTTGCTCAAGCATTTTCCACTGCTCGAATCCAGTTTGGCATCTACTTTAAAGCTTGTATTGCTAACGGTGTTATTGGCAGTGTAGGTGCTCGAACACCCATTGGTATCCCAGATTTCGAGGGTAATATTAAAATTACCGCTGGCAGAATACGTATAGTTAAAATTGCTCCAATTGCTGCTATCCTTTGCACCGTCGCCTAAATCCCACATAAATTTTGCAATATTTGGAGGAGAGGCGTTTGAGGTATTTATAATATTAACGGTGGTTTTAAAGCAACCATTGGCACCCGTAAACGTAAATTTGGCAATGCGTTCAGGAAAAATTAACACTGGATAAGGCGAAGTGAAAGAATTCATACACGTATTTGAGTCTACCAATTCCTGAGTGATAAAATAGGTTCCACCCTTTGGATCGGTATATTTATGACAAATAACCGTATCCGATAAAGCCGAAAAATCGTCATAAAATCCATCATCAAACAAAAAGGTGCGCGACTTAATGTTTTTTGGCTGATTTAAAAGTTTAAAACACACCAAATTATTCAAATAACATTGGGTGTCGTTTAGTGAGCTAAAGACTGCATTGGGTAATGGATAAACTAAAATACTATCTAAATTAATTTGACAAGTGGTCGTTCCAAAATCAACGCTAAGGGTTGGGTACAAATACCCTATTTTTTTATAGACGTGTGATGCACTGCGACTGGCAAAAAAACTACTGTCGCCAAAATCCCAATTAAACGATTTGGCTGTACTTAAGGTGTCGGCAACAAAATTAACTTGAGCATTTTTGCAAACGTATAGTAGATCGCTTCGCGCGGCTGGTGTTTTAAAAATCGTTATTTTTCGATTTAGAGTGTCGCTGCATCCAAAGGCCGTATTTACAATTAATCGAACGTTGTAGGTGCCCGAAGAGGTATATACCGAAGATGGATTTTTTGAGCTTGAGCTTGTACTGTTTCCCAAATCCCAAGACCAATTGCTTATCGAATCGCCTTGGCCTGCCGTCGACAAATTGATAAACCCAGCCTTGAAATTACTGCATCCATTTTTTAAATTAAAATCGGCCACAGGTTTGGCAACAACAATAATGGTTTTATAAAATGTATCTCTACAAGCATTGGTGTCGCTAACCATTAATGCAACCGTAAACGTATCGGCTTTTGAAAATAAATGAATCGGATTGCGCAAGGTATCGGCATTTGACATGCCAGAAAAAATATCTCCAAAATCCCATTCATAGCTTAAAGTACTCGTAGTGTCGGAGGCTTTAAATTGAATGGATGTTCCAAAACAAAGGGGGTTTTTGATTGTAAATGCGGCATTGCATTGGGCAGCTAATTTTCCAACAGTACTTATCAGAAAACCAATAAAAAATAGTATACGAATAGTTGCCTTCAAAAAATTGCCAAATCAGGTACGAACAAAGGTAAGTTATTTAAAGTGAGTATGGTTTTGAATTATTTAAAGGACTCTCTTAAGTAAACGACCCATCAATCATTCGATTTTGAAAACAGTTAAGGCTATTGATTCAGCAAAACCAATACGCTATTAAATCGAAAGGTTTTAGAAATTGGTGGTTAATGTAAATCGTATTCCGCTAAAAGCTGGCTCTAATCGGCATACGCCACCCGAACAATTAACCCCCTCTACTTGCTTAATATACGCCAATGTAAACGCCGTGGCATTAATACTATACTTGCCGAAAACAGAATAATAATGAAGCACCTTATCGGGAGCAGCATTGTCGGCATAGCGATGAGGTTTGGTATTAACCATATCGGATATTGCAAATGAATAATGGGGCGAATAATTTAGCTCAAGTATTGCATTTGCAAAACTTCCATAATCTTGATCGGTTTCCATATACTGGGCTTCCATTCGTATGGACGTTTTCTTATTCAATTTTACGTTTATATCCACAAATGGAGTAATGGTTTTCACATTATCGTGCCCTGGTTTGCCTTGATAAATGGCTTGATTATAAAAAATAGATTGTAAACCTGCCTTAACTTTAAGCTTTTTGTTTAGCTTTCGGCTGTATTCCAAATAATATTCTTGGTATAATGGCGATCCATCCAATTGTTGGATATTAGCAAAATTGGCATTCACCGCATTTTCTTTATTTAAAGCAAAATTAAAATCGGCTTGAATGGCCTTTTCGCCATTGGTAATGGCTTGTGCCGTATATCGCGCCAACAGCCGATAAGTACTTTGCTGGGTAAGCGAAGGAACAAATCCAACAATACCCTCCAGGGGCGTAACATTTGGCGATAAGGTCAAATTATAATTATCAATATATCGGTATTGCAGGTTGATGCCAATGCCGCTCTTGTGTTTTTTGCCTAACTTGGCTTTTGCATAGCCCGCATTTACATTCATCAATTTACCCGCCTTATGCTCAAGCTCACCGTTAATTTGATTTCTGGCTGCCTCCTTTGTTTTACCAAGCACCTCTACCGAATAGGTAAAGTCTTTTATACCCATAGTAAAATACCCGTTAAAAGCATAAACATTATATTTTGGGTAGAAGCGTTTATCAATATGTAAAGTATTAATTTCGGCAGCAATGCTAGTCATGGCGTCATCGTCGAGGGTGCGATTAACTAATGAACTTCCTCCGTCGAAGGTGGCTTTGCCAATGATTCGGCTGCCTTCTAAATTTACGCCTTTAACCACTTGATTGGCCACCCCAAATCGATTATCCTGAAAACCTTTTTGCCTTCCTGTAAAGGCTTTTACTGTAAAATTATCAGTAAAATTATACCTTACATTTATCCCTTGAACTGCATAATCTATTCCAATCAGCCTATCTTCATAGGCTCTAAAAATTAATCCCGAGCCAAATTGTTCGTAAAAATAGCCTGCCGTTATTTTAAGTTTGTCAATTTCTTTCGAAAATTGCCAAAAACCTAAACCCTGTCCTGAATATGACCCCGTAGGATTTAATAAATTTGAGTTGTTAAATAAGTCGAATCTAGCCGAAACTGAATAACCCGATTGAGCATAATTTGCAAATAAAAAGGCTTCACTGCTCGATTTTTGCGTTCCGTATTGAGGGGCTGTTTTTTCGGTAACGCCTAAGGCCGAATCTACTACAAACCCATTAAATACGCCTTGAAAATTTCCCGAAAGCACCCCCTTATCCTTTTGTGCTTTAGCAAAAAATGCTACGATACATAATGTTAATGCAAGGGTCAGTTGTTTCATCGAATCGCAAATTTAAAAGAAAAAGCCTAGCTTTATGCCTAAATGGCTTAAAAATTATTGCGTGTAAAGCAGTGCGATGCTTGTTTTTTTACGGTTTATTTGGCGGTCAATCCACCTTACGTGCTACCATTTTTTCTAGCTCAAGCATATCATCTCTTAAGCGGGCTGCCTCTATAAAGTCCAGACTTTTGGCCGCTTTTGTCATTTGATTTTTGGTGGCATTTAGCAATTTTTCTAATTCGGGTTTGCTTAAATAATTAACCACTGGATCGGCCGCAATACCAATGTTGGGATTATTGGTATTGGCAATTTTATTTTTCAAACCTATTTGTGGCGCATCGTCTCGTTCTATTAAATCCTCTATACTTTTTACAATGGTTTGTGGCGTAATGCCGTGTTTTGCATTGTAGGCTATTTGTTTGGCGCGTCTGCGTTCGGTTTCATCTATGGTTTTACGCATGCTATCGGTCATTTTGTTGGCATACATTATTACTTTGCCCCTAACATTTCGCGCAGCTCTGCCAATTGTTTGAGTCAAACTGCGTTGGCTTCGCAAAAAGCCCTCCTTGTCGGCATCTAAAATAGCCACTAATGAAACCTCTGGTAAATCTAGACCTTCGCGCAGCAAATTGACGCCTACCAAAACATCGATATTTCCCAGTCTTAAATTTTTTAATATTTCTACCCTATCCAAGGTTTTTACTTCACTGTGAATATAAGTAGCACTGATGCCCAAGTTTCTTAAATATTTATCCAACTCCTCGGCCATGCGTTTGGTTAAGGTGGTAACCAATATCCTATCGCCCATTTTAATTCTTAAATCAATTTCATCCAATAAATCATCCACTTGATTTGAGCATGGACGAATTTCAATTTCGGGATCTAAGAGTCCGGTTGGGCGAATCACTTGCTCTACTATTATTCCATCACTTTGTTGTATTTCGTAGTCGGCAGGGGTAGCGCTTACATAAATAACCTGACTTTTCATGGTTTCAAATTCATCAAATTTCAAGGGCCTATTGTCCATAGCAGCAGGCAATCTAAAACCATATTCAACCAAGTTTTGTTTGCGGCTTCGGTCGCCTCCATACATCCCTCTAACTTGTGGAAGGGTTACGTGACTTTCGTCGATAACCATTAAAAAATCTTTTGGAAAATAGTCTAATAAGCAAAACGGGCGCTGCCCTATTTCGCGTTGATCCATATACCTGCTATAATTTTCGATGCCACTGCAATAACCCAATTCCCTAATCATTTCCAAATCGAAGTTGGTGCGTTCATCCAGTCGTTTGGCTTCAAGATGTTTGCCAAGCGATTTAAAATAGTCCACTTGTTTTACCAAATCATCTTGTATTTGCCTGATGGCGGCTTGCATACTTTCGCGATTGGTTACATATATATTGGCCGGATAAATGGCCATATCTTCCATAATATCAATGGTTTTGCCAGTTGCCGGATCAAATGAACGCAATTCTTCAATTTCATTTCCAAAAAAAGTTACTCTAAAAGCGTAATCTTCATAGGCCAAAAATATATCGACATTGTCGCCATTTACCCTAAACGTACCGCGCTTAAATTCCATTGTAGTTCTGCTATAAAGGCTTTCAACCAAGGAATACAAAAAAACATTGCGCGCCAATTTTTGCCCTAAGGCTATTCGAATAATGCTTTTTTCGTAATCGTATGGATTACCTGCGCCGTAAATACAAGAAACCGATGCTACCACAATAATATCTCGACGACCCGACAAGAGAGCTGATGTTGTTTTTAGCCTTAGTTTTTCAATTTCTTCATTAATGTTTAAGTCCTTTTCGATATACGTGTTCGACGTTGGTAAATAGGCCTCAGGCTGATAATAATCGTAATACGAAACAAAAAACTGAACAGAATTTTCGGGAAAAAAATTCTTAAACTCGCTATAAAGTTGAGCCACCAAGGTTTTATTATGGCTAACAATCAGGGTCGGTTTTTGAACCTGTTGTATCACATTTGCGATGGTAAAGGTTTTGCCCGAACCAGTTACACCCAATAGCGTTTGATTTTGTTCGCCCGCATTAATACCCTCAACCAACTGCTTTATGGCATTGGGCTGGTCGCCGGTGGGCTCAAAATCAGATACTATTTTAAAAGGCATAAAAGAATGCGAAGATAAGAAGGATGGGGGGAAGTATGAAACAGAAGAACGATAGGCATTTTGAACATGTCATCACAATTTGTAATAACATGTTTTAGTAAGTAGATTATTCGTCCTTTCTTTTAAATCCAATTCTTTTTCGCTCCTGTTGCTCAGTTAGCTTATTATCTTTTTGAATCAAAAAATTTAACGCTTTGTAAACATCCGTAAATTGTTGATCATATTTAATTTCCAGTTCATTTAATTTTTGAGTTAGGTCTTTGTGAGACATTGCATATCGTCTCATAAAAACAAAGGCTCTCATAATCGAAATTTTAATGTGTACTGCTTTCTTACTTTTTAATACACTGGCAAGCATTGCTACTCCTTGTTCAGTAAAAGCAAATGGTAAAGCACCACCGAAATAACTTTTTGATGGTATCACATTTTGTGATACCATCTGATCAATTTCTATTTCTGTAAGCTCAAACATAAAATCATATGGAAAACTGTCAATATTTCTTTTAACAGCCTGTTTTAATACCCTGTTTTCAACGTCATAAAGTTCAGCAAGGTCGAAATCAAGCATAATCTTTTCACCCCTTATTTCATAAATTCTATTGTGAATGGTTTGCAAGTTCATAAGGTTTTTGGGACCGCAATTTGAAACCTCAAATTTCAAAAAGCAAGTTTTTTTAATTATTTAATTACTTATATTTAAGTTTGTTATGGCTTAATGAAAACCCTAATAATCCATTCGACTGCGACACAATGACTTATTATATTCCAAATGCTTTTTCGCCAAATTGAGACAAGAATAAAAATGTGTTTAGGGTAACAGGTTCAAACATTGACAATGTTGAAATTATTATTTTTGACCGCTGGGACGGTACTTATAAAAAATCACCTTGCCAACAGTCTGATTATTTTGATATGATAAAAAGGAAAGGTAAAAAAACCGGAAACATAAAATACCAAAAGGGAACGGTTACCCTGTTGAGATAATTTAAGATATTGATATTATCCTCTATTTTACATACAACCATTTCTGAGGATCCATCCTTTGGTTGCCTTGCCAAACTTCGAAGTGCAATTCGGTTTTGCCATCGCTATCGGTACCTAAAGTACCTATGCTTTGGCCAGTTTTTAATTTATCACCTTTTTGAACACTCACGGTTTCCAGCTTGGAATAAACCGTAAAAAAATCGCCATGTTTGACCAAAAGGGTATTCATCATACCGGGTATTTTAAGGATGGTTGACACCTCTCCTTCGTAAACACATTTAACCGTGATGCCAGAATTTCCCGCAATATTTACCCCATTATTAATAACCGTAACATCGGGCAAAGTGGGATGACGATGGCTCCCAAACCCTTGGGCAATAATGCCGCCTTGAACCGGCCATGGCAATCGACTTTTCATTTTGCCGAATGTAGAAATATCGGAGGGCGCTATATATTCGGCTTCGGCAGTATTATTTTGTCCTTTTGTAGGAGGCTTATTTTTATTTCTTTCTTTTAAACGGGCTATTTCTTTAATCCTTTCCTGTTCGGCGCGTTTGCGAGCTAAGTCTATTTCACGTTCGATGGCTCTTTTTAAAGCTGCATCCAACTCACGGTAGGCTTTTTCTTTTTTGCGCAGGTCGATGGCCAAACTCGATTCCTTTATTTGCAATTCGTTTATTAATACTTCGGCCGATACTTCATCTTCTTCCAATTCAATCTGAATTTTTTCGTTCGACCGAACGATACCCAATTTTTCAGCCTTTATTTGTTCCATCTCCGCCAGGTTTATGGCCTTCTCGTACTTTTTAACTTTAATAAGTCCAAGTTGTTTTTTTCGAAAATCGAGCAACTTTTTAAGATAAATAAACCGACGAATGGTTTGAGGAAATGTATTGGCCGAGAATAGAAAATTTATTTTTGAAGCCGCCGAACGCGATTTGTAGCCTTGAAGGACTAGGCCTGCAAATTCCTTTTTTAATTTATTAATTTCGAAATTAAGCGCCGTTACGTCCTCGTTGAGCCGTACAATTTCGATGTCAATTTTATCAACCTCTGCAGTATACACTCCGGCTAATTCGCGTTTTTGAGATATTTGATGGCGAAGGGTGGTCAACACTTCCTCCGACTTCTCTTTTTTCTTTTTAGTTTCTATCAGTTTGTGTTTTGTAATGGCTATTTCCTTTTCCTTTTTAGTGCGCAATTTTTCCAACTCCTTTCTGCTTTGGCCATTTATGGCTGGCATTAACAGAACAGAAAGGCTAAAAAATAGGAGATATTTAATTGCCTTTATCATATTTTTCGGATATTTCGAATGGAAATGCATCAATGTTTTCGGTACTTATACTGCTATTGTCCATCAGTAAACTAATTTGTTGCTTGGGGGTAACAATGGATATATCTACCTTATTTGGAAAATGCTGTTTATCAATTTTTTTATAGTTCGAATAGATGACTTCGGCACTGGCTTGCTCAACCAAATGTTGTAAAACAAGCTCCATAATCTTCGATTGGTCATCCAATTTTATGGTCGATTCGATATACCCATCGGTGGCTTTAAATTTCAAAGGTTGGTCGGTATTGACGTATTTCTCGGGTAAAAATAATAAATTGGCTGTTAGCAAATTTTGTATTTGTGCTAACGTCAAAGCAGTGCCGCTCAATTTTTTAATATAATCGTATCCATAACAATAGTATTTTTTTTGCAGGCGTGATATAATCTTTACAGAATCGGCGTTGAGCAAAACTCTCGCCACTTCAAACCCTAAGGCGGTTACCGAAATCCACACAAGGCTATCGCGTTTCATGCGCAAATTCATGGTAAAGGATTGTGAATTATTCGCATCCTTATAATCGCATTTCGATTTATAACTGAGGTAATCCAACTCAAAAACAGAATTTAAAACTTCTTTTATTTCAGGTAAAATCGGTCTTTCGTCGTATGTTTTTTTTACCAAACGCCTTGCCTGACGTTTCTGAACATTACATGCATTAAATAATATGAGAATTAACAAAGCAAAACTTCCTATTTTATTCATTTAATGGTTATTAGTTTCTCTACTTTTTGTTGAATCGATTTCGAATTTGGTTTTATTTCTAAGGCCTTTTTGTAGGCTTGAAGCGCCAAGTTAGCGTTTCCTTTTATCACATAAAGATCGCCCAAATGCTCCAATACTTCCTCATTTGCGCCATCCTTGTCTATGGCTTTTTTGATCCATATTTCGGCCTCAGTAAGTTTGCCCGAAGCCATGAGTATACATCCATAGGTATCGGCAAATGATCCGTTTTGGGGATCAATACTTATCGCTTTTAAAATCATGGTTTCGGCCTCGGCCAAACGCACGTTTCGTTTAAACAAATTGAAGGCATAATTATTGAGGACTAAAGGATTTTGCTGATCCTGTTCAAGTGCTTTTTTATAATAGAGCTCTGTTTTTTCAAAATTTTCTTTTTCAAACCAAGCCTCTGCTAAGGTCAAAAATAACTGAATTTTTTCGTCCGATTTAAACGAAACATCCAATCCCATCTCTGCTTTTGCTATGGCTTTATCATAATACTCCATGCGCATAGCCGCTCCACTGTGTATTATATATAAGCCCGGTTGCGAGGTAAACAATTCAAGCGCCGCTTCGCTATCGTTATACAAAAACTCGTTATTGGCTAATTTTATATCTAAACCAAAAAGCTTTTGCCAAATGCGATAATCTTTGCCATCAATGGCCAAACTGCGTTTTAATAATTCTCGGCTCTGTTCATAGTTTTGTAATGCAAATAAAATATCGCCATATACCTGATAGCCCAAGGCGTCGTCGGGATGAGTTTCGATTAGTTTTTTGCTCAATTCGATGGCTTGCAATTTGCTTGTTTCGTCTTTGGCTATTAACCCGTAATACGAAGCCATTACTTTTAGCTTAGGGTGTATGGCTACCTTTTTATCGGCAAATCCTTTAATTAAGTGGGCAAACGATTCTGTATTTTTCCCTTCACGCCTTAATATTTCCGACATACCAAAGCTTGCAAATCCATTAAATTCATCACTCGCCAAAATTTTTAAGTACGCCGCCTTGGCCTCGTTGATCTTATTTATTTTTAAATAACTTTCGGCCAATAGGCCTAAATATTTCAACTCGGATGGATAGGTTTCGGCTAATAACCGCTGTATTCGAATGGCCTCATCGGGCTTTCCAATATCAAAATACAATTTCTCCAACTTGCGGCAAATTTTTTCATCGGGTCCAAATTTTGAAACATATTTTTCAAAATAAGTTAGCGCTTCCTTCGTTTTTTTGGCATTTAAATATTGATTGCCTGCTTCTTCATAATTGCTTTTGCGCTTCGGTTCTTTTTCTACCATGCTTGCAAATACGGCCGATGATTTATCGTATTGTTTACTTAAACTATATAATTGCGCCAATTGGCCGGAATACCAAAAATTATACGATGTATTTTTTTTAACGGCCAATTCAGCCCAAGGGAGTGACTCTTCTATTTTTTTGGCCTTAAAATAACTATTGGCCAATTGATACATAACAGTATGACTTTGCGCATTTAATTTCAAGGCCAGTTGAAATTCTTTGATGGCCGCTTCATAGTCGCCTATTGCTTTTAATTTTGCCCCCTCGTAATAATGCTGATTAAATTTTTGTTGAGCCGAATAATTCGCTTCATCCCCATTGTCGGAGCTGCGTTTTTGCACTTTGCAACTCAACACACATAAACACAACAAAAGGGGCAAATACTTCACAGATATCGGTTGAATACTAATAAACCGCTAAATTAAGTATCAAATTGTGTTAAGGCAATTTTAAATTACCATCGCAGTGTCTACTTTTTAATTTCGATTTTTGAATGGCCCATGCAGCGGAGCCAAGGATTAATCTTTTTTTAATAAAATATTTCGCATGGCCAACGACAAATTAAACAGGGTTATTTTGGCATTGGCATTGCGCTCGATATGCATAATGTTTTCATTAATAAGTTTGTAAATCTGCTCAATTTTTTGCGCTGTCAACAGTTTGGTAATATTTACAATAAAATTAATATTGGCCGAAGGTACACTGGGTTTGTGGTTGGCTATAAATAGGGTGTGAAGACATTCTCCAAAAATATAAAGGCAATTTTCTAAAAACAGTTTAATCTTTTCGCGTCCAAGCGCCGAGGTTTTATTAACCCATTCGTTTATACTTACGCTATTGTTGGCATAACAATATTGCAACCAAACCCTCATGTTTTCGGTAAACTGATTTTCCTCTTCAATCATGAGTTGTAAGGCAAGGCTAATATTTCCTTTGCTTAGATAAGCTATGGACATGGCATCATTTTCCTCTATATGATGATTAGTTTTAAGATATTCACAGATTACATCGGGCGGAAAAACATTTATATTAAAGATTTGTGTGCGCGAAACAATGGTTGGCAGCATTTGATTTAGATCTTCGGCAATCAAAATGAAATGCGTTTGTTCGGGTGGCTCTTCTAAGAGTTTTAATAAAATATTGCCCGACTGGCCTAAAAATTCCGGCAACCAAATGACCATAAATTTTTTACCGCCCTCGTACGATTTGAGGCTAAGTTTTTTTATCATTTCACGGCATTCTTCTGCTGTAATATTACCCTGCTTACTTTGGTCGTCTTTGCCTTTAATGGCCTCCATCCATTGCTCATAATTTAAAAATGGATTGGCCAATAAGCTCTTTCGCCAATCTTTAAGGAATGCGTCACTTAGTTTCGAACCATCCGAATTTATACTTGGAAAACTAAAATGAACATCGGGATGAACAAATGATTTTGTTTTGGAGCAGGAATCACACTCGCCGCAGGCATCTGTTTCAGTTTTGTTTTCACAAAGCAAATAACTGATTACCGCCAAAGCCAATGCTAAAGCCCCGTTTCCCTCCGGGCCATGTAACAAAATAGCATGCGGCAAACGCCCATGGTTACAGGCATTTAGTAATCGGTTTTTTATGGCCTGTTGGCCGGGGACTTGGGTGAATTGCATTTTTTAGTTTTTGGTTATTTGAACAACTAAAAATCGAACCACGACTTGTCCCGATTTTTTTCGGGATAAGTTGTGGTTCAAGAAAAAAATTACGAAGTAATTTCCCTTTCTTTCCTTTTCATAAACAATGCCCCTAACCCTATAAGCAGTAAAAGATACATCCCTACATTGCTAACCATTGCAATTTTTGAAGCAATTTGTAAACTTTTAGGTTCAAATCGAAATTCAATTTTATGACTTCCTGCAGGTACTACCATTCCCCTCAATATATAATTACAGCGAAAATGCGCAACTTTTTTACCATCGAGGTAGGCATTCCATCCTTTGCCATCGTTGTAATACATTTCGGAAAAAACAGCCAATTGCGAGGTTTTAGAATTGCTGCTATAGGTTAATTTATCGGGGTGATAGGTGTCGAAAATTATGGCGCCCGACGAATCGTAATTCATAGTAAATCCTTTTAATTGATTTTCGTAGCGCTTATCAACCAAAACGGTGTTTTTGGGATTGATGGCCCCTAATTCTTTGATTTCCTGATTGGCATTATCCATTAGCTTCAATTCTTTTGCAAACCACACATTGCCGCATGCATCAGGGTTGGGGATGGCAATCATTTGGCCCGATTGCTGATCTTGCTGAATATAATACTTGGCGTTAAGCATGTTTAATACATCAAGGTCGTTTTTAGCAATATGCCATTCGACTACTTCCTGAAAACGGCGAAGTTTTGCTGCATGATATCCTCCAATAGAATGGTGAAAATAAGACGCTTTTGCGCTTGTAAATGGATTTTGGGAAGCATCGTAAACTCGGTAATAACTTTTATCCTTCAATATTTGAATATCGGCTGCGCTTGGTGTGGTATTATCTGCGGTATAGGTTTTTTCCTTTTCCCAGCTCTTATCGTTCAAAAATCGTCTATCGACAGACCATAAGTCTATAAGCACCAAAAGTCCAAGTACCAATATACTTGTGTTATTCGATAATTTTCCTTTTAAATAATACCAGATTATGGCAAAACCCGCACCTATAAAAAACAGGGACCTAAGCGCATCCATGCGAATGTATGTCCCCCTATCGGCAATAGCTTCGGCTGGAGCTTTAGTGGCATCGCCCAACTCGGCACTTCCCGAATACAAAATCATTAAAATACAAAAGCCACCTACCACATAAAGTGCCCTGCGAAGCGACTGTTTTATTCTTAGCTTATCGGCCGATTCCTTTAAAAGTTCATTGAGAGAAATCATTGAAAATATTGCCACCGCAATTTGCCCAATAACCAAAGACATATTAACCGATCTAAACTTGTTGTACATCGGTAAATAATGAAACAGAATGCTATTGAAACTCATAAAATTTTTGCCCAACGAAAGCATGAGCGATAAAATTAAAGCGGCAAACCACCACCATTTCGTAGGGTTTTTGCTATAAAACATGCCAGCTGTAAACAAAAAGAGTATCAATGCACCAAAATAAACTGGTCCCGAGGTAAAAGGCAAAGCTCCCCAATAAGCCCATGGGTTTATTTTTTGACTTAAATAATATTGCCCTTGTTGCGCTTGTTGTTGATCTTCGCTTTGCGCCATTTGTTGCAAGAATTTTTTTGTTGCATCGCCGTTACCTAATTCGGTACCGCTTCCTCCCCCAGCAAAATTTGGAATAAGTATGGTGGGCAAATCTTCCCAACCCTGGCTCCAATCAAAAGCATACTCAATATCTAATCCCGTACTGGCTATTTTTTTGGCACTTGTATCGGGCAGGGTGGTGAGTTCAGATTGCCCCCGTATCGTTTCTTTCGAATATTCCTCGGTCAACATTAACGAAACAGCATTGGTACCCAAGCCCAATATCGAAGCCCCTCCAAAAAACGCACATGCCAGTAAAAATGGTTTTATGGTTTTGGTTTTAAAGGCCATAATTCCTTCGGCTGTTAGCCACATGGCTATAATTAATCCTAAATAATAGGTTATTTGAAAGTGATTGGCTTGCAATTGCAAGGCCATGCCTGCCGCTGCAATACCCGCCCCTAATAAATATTTTTTATTCAATAGCATATTAAGCCCGGTGAGCAACAAAGGGGCATAAGCAATGGCATATAATTTTGTATTATGCCCGGCTTCAATTAATATAACATTGTAACTTGCCAATGCATACGCTATTCCTCCTATTGCCGCTATCCATGGGTTTATTCCAAATGTTAGGAGCAGAATAAAGGCAAAAACCATGCCCATGAACAACATATTAATGGGATGTTTAAAAGGAGTAATGCTCCTTAAATACTTTGAATAATTATTAGGCGCTTCATAGGAGATTTGATACGAAGGCATGCCTCCAAACATCGAATTGGTCCATAATGGCCCATGACCATCTTTAGCTTTATAATCCAAAATTTCTTTGGAAGCACCGCTGTATTGCTGAATGTCGCCTTGTTTTACGACTTTTCCATTAAATGCCGGCGCCAAATAGAGCATCGAAAGTGCCGCAAAAATAATGAGTGGCACGATGTAAGGTAAATATTTCTGATAGTTTTTCATTGAAAGAAGAGATGGGCACAAACATATATCAATTATCAACAATGGGCAAAAGGTTTTAAAAATTACTGGCCTCAAATTAGTAAGTAGGCATAGGTGCTTAATAACCCCCAAACGAACTAATTTATGACGACCTTAAAAGAATCAGGATTTAGATTCTTCCTAAACCCTTTTGTTTTTTTGTATCTCTTATTTTCGAATAGGGTCAATTAACATTTTGTGCAAAACCCGTGAAGAATTTTTATCATTAAATAAGGGTAAAATCTAGGATTGAGCCTATATTCGCACAACTTCTTTATTATGCGTTTTCAAGCTATCCAAACTGCCCAATCTCGAAAAATTTCTAAAGTAAAAACCGACGTTTCCGATATTCCTTCACTCTTTGGGTCCAATGTATTTGGGGCCGATACCATGAAAGAATACATGAGCAAAGATGCCTTAAAGGCTGTAAATGATGCCATTAAAACTGGAAGCTCCATTCAAAGAGATATTGCTCAAAAAATAGCCGATGGAATGAAGCAATGGGCTTTAGAAAAAGGCGCCACTTCATTTAGCCATTGGTTTCAACCGCTTACCGGATTAACCGCCGAAAAACACGATTCGTTTTATGAAGTTTGGGGAGGCAAAGCCATAGAAAAATTTTCGGCAGGATCGTTGGTGCAACAGGAGCCCGATGCAAGCAGCTTGCCAAGTGGCGGATTGCGCAACACATTTGAAGCTAGGGGATATACTGCTTGGGACCCAAGTTCGCCCGCTTTTATCATGGAAAAAGCCTCGGGAAAAACCTTGTGCATCCCTACCATTTTTGTATCGTATCACGGCGAAGCGCTCGACTATAAAGCCCCATTATTAAAAACGATGGCCCTATTGAACAAAGCGGCCACCGAAGTGTGTAATTATTTTGATAAAAATGTTACTCATGTTAGCGCCAGCTTAGGCATCGAACAAGAATATTTCCTTGTCGACAAAGCCTTGTTCGACGCACGCCCCGATTTGGTTATGACTGGCCGAACCGTTTTTGGTCACGCACCCGCTAGAGGACAACAAATGGATGATCATTATTTTGGCGCTATTCCATCAAGGGTTTTTAATTTTATGTATGATTTAGAATTAGAATCCATGAAATTAGGAATACCCCTGCGCACCCGTCACAATGAGGTAGCTCCAGGCCAATATGAGTGTGCGCCAATGTTCGAAGATATTAATTTGGCCGTCGACCACAATCAATTATTGATGGATTTAATGGAAGAAGTGGGCCGAAAACACGGCTTTAAATCCCTCTTGCACGAAAAACCATTTGCTGGTATAAATGGCTCAGGCAAACACAATAATTGGAGTTTGATAACCAATACTGGCGTAAATTTACTATCTCCTGGAAGCAACCCAAATTCGAACCTACAGTTCTTAACCTTTTTTATCAATACCATAAAAGCATTTCACGATAGCGCTCCAATCCTAAGAGCCAGTATTGCCAGCGCAAGCAACGACCATAGGCTAGGTGCCAACGAAGCGCCCCCAGCCATAATGTCGGCGTTTATCGGCAGCACCCTCACTAAAGTTTTAAATGATTTTAAAACCAATAAAAAAACATCGGGCGACGCTTCGGATACCGAAGTTATCACTATCCACAATCTCCCTGAAATATTAAAAGACAATACCGACCGAAATCGCACCTCTCCCTTTGCTTTTACAGGAAATAAATTTGAGTTTCGCGCCGTAGGTTCAACCGAAAATTGCGGACGACCAATGATTGCCTTAAACGCAGCGGTAGCCAATCAACTGCTTCAGTTTAAAAAAGATGTAGATGCCTTGGTTGCAAAAAATAAAAAAACCGAGGACGCAATTTTTGAGGTTTTAAAAGCATACTTATTGGCTTCCGAAAAAGTATTGTTCGAAGGAAATGGATACAGCGACGAATGGGCTGAAGAAGCAGAAAAACGAGGCCTTCAAAATGTTAAAAATTCTGTAGATTCATTAGATTCTTATTTGAGCGAAATGGCAAATTCCATATTTGTAAAAAATGGAATTTTTACAAAAGAAGAACTTCATGCGCGCTATGAAATAAAGTTGGAAGATTATATCAAAAAAATACAGATAGAAGGGCGAATAATGGACGAATTGGTTTATACGCATATTATTCCCCCATCGCTTAGCTATCAAAAAACATTGGCCGATACCATTAATTCGATGACGGCATCTGGAGCCACAAAAGAATCAACCTCTAGCCTTTGCGAATTGCTCAATGAAATTTCGAATCATGTTAATTCCTTAAAAAAAGCAACCGACTTGATGGTAAATGAGCGCAAACTAGCGAACACTATAAGCGAGACAAGGGCCAAAGCACACGCCTATTGCAATAAGGTGAAAGCCTCTTTTGACGAAATTCGATTTCATGCCGACAAGCTTGAGCATCTTATTGACGACGAGCTATGGAAATTGCCTAAGTACAGAGAAATCTTATTTGTGAGGTAGCGGTTTTTTCTTAAATTCTTTCATTAAGTGCAATCAAGCTATTAGCTACTTGATTACATATTTTAATCCTTCTCTTATTGTTATTCAGTTACTCAACTGTTGATCGCAATATATTTTTTTTTAATGCAACCCTTTACATCTTTTGGCGGTCTTATATGAAATTTCCTGATGATGAAACAGTTGCGTTATTTCAAAAAAATCCCTTCGTTACAGTTTACAATCAAATGCATTGCTTTAGTAACATTCTTTGTGAACACCAATTTAGTTTTTGCTCAGGTTAGTGCAGAGTTCAGTTATGCAAAATCCTGTGATGGGGTTGTGACTTTTACACCTAAAAATACCGGTTACGATAGTTATGAATGGGATTTTGGCAACTCGACAAGTTCTACTTTAATAAGCCCAACTATAAATTATGCAGCAAAAGCTATAAAAAAATACTCTGTTTCGTTAATCGTAAAACACAAAGGCATAAGTTTTAAACAAACGCGCGACATACAAATAAACCCAAAAGCCACAGCCAGAGTAAATTACAAGAAAAGTATATGTGAGGAAGAAACAGTTACATACAAAGTAACGGACCCTGAAAGTCATTTCAGATACGCATGGGATAGCGAAAATGCACATCTTTCAGGGGATAAAAACTCCTCCCAAATTTTTGTCGTATGGAATACTCCGGGAAATTATTTGATAACTTTGAAAGTAAGCGATAACAATGGATGTGATACCCTGTTAAAGTTAGATGTTGCAGTTCATGGAATGCCCCAACCAAACTTAAGTTTTCCGGGGAGTGATTCATCTCAAAATAAAAATAGTGCAGATATTATTTGTCAGGACAATAGTAAAGAATTTACAATTTTTCCTTCGACCGGAATTCCATTAAACCCAAAAAGCACTTATTCATGGACATCATCGTGTGCCAATGCTAAATCAGACCCGACAAAAGACAATATAGTTTTTCAATTCCCAAATATCGGGAAATGCATAATAAAACTTACCGAAACCAATGAATTTGGTTGTATAGGCTCCGCCGAAAAGGAAGTAAATGTTTTAGAAAAACCAATAATAAAACTCTCTTTAGCTGATGGCTGCCTTGGTGGTATAAATTCATTTTATGCCAGCGCCCCTCCAAGAAGTTTGGTCCATTACGAATGGGATTTTGGTGATGGGATAAGTAGCACTCTTAAAAATCCTGATCATAAATACAATATTGCTGGGAAATACCAGGTGTATTTTGTTGGTACGGATGACCTTGGTTGTGTTGACACAGTAAAAAATGAAATTTCAATCGATGATTACCCTGGTCCACCAATAACCTGTGTAGGAACTTTATGTGCCGGAGATGAAGTTGTTTATACAACACCCTTAATAGCCGGAGCAAGCTATTACTGGAAAGTAACAGGTGGCGCTATTACTGCCAATGGAACGCTAAC
Source organism: Chitinophaga pinensis (assembly GCA_945878925.1). Classification (GTDB taxonomy): domain Bacteria; phylum Bacteroidota; class Bacteroidia; order NS11-12g; family UBA9320; genus JABWCE01. Next base: position 21,305 of record CAMDXE010000002.1, on the reverse strand, counting down.
CGATAACAGTATAAAAATAAAATGGGGGAAAACCACTTATGGCGAAATAGAATTGCGAATAAGCGGTACAGGGCAACATTGCAAAAACCCAACAAAAGAAAGAATAAACTTATTGGGTGAAAATTACCCGATATCAGGAAGTACAAATCCCTGCCGTGGTGAAGCGCAGGTATATTCAACGGATTTGGTAAACGGGGCTACTTATCGTTGGACTGTCACACCACCTGCTTATATTTATCAAGGGCAGGGAACAAATCAGGTTAGCGTTGCATGGAATGGTGTAGCTATGGCAAAAATCAATGTTGTTATTGAACATGCCATTTTGGATTGTGTAAGTGTTGATGAACTTGATGTAAGGGTAAAAGATAAATTTTCTGTTTATGGTCAACCTACGCCATGTATTAAAGAATCCTATATTTATTCGGCTTATCCCCAAACAAGCGCCTATCAATGGGAGCTTGGAAGTGACGGGATTATTGAAAGCGGGCAAAATTCCAGTTCAGCCAAAATTAAATGGTTAACTCCAGGTACACATCAGATAATTATTAAAAATGCCATAGACTTTTGTAATTCTGAATTTATCCTGAATGTAGATGTTAAGGAAGTACCTAAAACAAATATTACCGGCGCCAAAACAGCTTGTAAATTGGTTGAAGAAAGTTACTCACTTGGCGGTGATGCAAAAATTGTAAAATGGATAATTCTTTCGGGAGGAACAGCCCAAAATGGAATGGTAAATAATAGCCTTCAGGTAAAATGGAATACGATTGGTAATCATAAAATTTTAGCCATTTATAATTCCTCAGGTATTTATTGCCAGGATACGGCGCTACTAACTGTAACAGTAATTGACAACTCTATGCCTGAAATTTTGGGCGATACTGTGGTTTGTATTAATGAATTAGAAAAATACACCCTCAAAGGAAATTATAACAATGCCATGAATTGGGAAATATCGGGAGCTGATTATGAAATAGCGTCTGATAAAAAATCGGTTGATATTAAATGGACTGATGAAAGAACAGGTATTATCCGATTAATTAATACGGTTTGTTATTCTGAAATCGAAAAATTAGTAATTATCAAACCTGTATTGAACCCGACCTTTGTTTTAGAAAAATTGAATTGCGATGGCACTATTGCCGACATAAAAGTAGTTGAAGAATTTAAAAAATATACATGGAACACAAGTGAAACCACACAAGCTATAACTGTTACTTCTGCCGGCACCTTTAGTGTTGCGGTAGAAACTGTTTGGGGTTGCTCAGGCTATGGCGAAATTACATTAACCAAATTGCCAAGCAATAAATTTGAAAGCGCTTCATTAAAACTTACAGCCGGTGTTTCCAACTCCCCCTATCCTTATATAATTGGTGAAATAGTGAGTGTGCCTGATGCTGAAAAATATTTATGGAAAACAGGAGAAACCACCAGAGAAATTTATATAAATGCAAGCGGTGATTACACATGCAAAATAACCAATGAGTACGGATGTTCAGAAGAATTTACGTTTAAAGTCGTTGTTGATTTAACAACAGGAACATGTACTTCAGGATCATGTACAGGCAAATGCAATAAAAAGAAACTAAGCTCCAATTGCAATTATCCTGTATTCTCGGTTAAAAACCCTTTGTGCAATCCAATTGAATTTACTGCTTTGGTAAATGCAACATATTACCATTGGGATTTTGGCGATAAAATTTATTCGACTGACAAAAACCCAAAACATAGATTTACAACTGCCGGATACCACACCGTCGATATTTATTATAGCAATGATGGTATAGACTGGGAAAAGTGCAGCCAGACTATTGAAGTAAAATCCTTGATTAATGCCATGTTTGATTCTAAAATTTTGTGCAATGGGAGCGTTGATTTTACAGATAAAACCACATCAGCCTTAGGAATTACAAGTAAACTGTGGGAATTTGGTGACAGCAAAAGCTCAACAGCATCCAACGCATCTTACACTTATACCCCTCCAACGCAAAATTTTAAGGTAAAACTTTCGATTAATGACGGGGTATGTACTGATTTTATTGAAAAAGATATTAAGGTGAATTGGTTAAAAGCTGATTTTAAAAATACAGGTTCATGCATAAATATGCCGGTATTCTTTAATTCCACGCCATTGCACACCTCGGCTTTATCAGCCTATCGTTGGGATTTTGGCAATAATTCCAAAGAGTTTTATGCCAATCCTTCAACAATGTTTAATAAAGCTCAGAATTACCAGGTAAAACTATGGGTAAAAGATGCCAAAAATTGCAAGGACTCCATTACTAAAACTATCGGTATTACCTCACCTAATTTCCCAAAACTTACCGCATCGGGTGCTTTGAAATTTTGCGAAGGAAAAAGCATAAACCTAACTGCTGCTAAAAATTTGCTTTACCGCTGGAATAACATGGACACAACGCAATCAATTACCGTTAAAAAAGCCGGACAGTTTTATGTAAGACTTACTGATAAAACAACGGGTTGTAAAGGGAATTCGGACACGGTGAAAACCCAAATAATCCCAAAGCCCAAAGCGGTTATTTTAGTGCCATATTATAGTTCAAATTGTGAAAACAACTATCTCTATTTAAATGCAGATTACAATAATAATTATACGTTCGACTGGTTTAAAAATAGTGTATCCTTAAATAACAAAACCTATTATTTTCAATTGGGGCCTACAACCCCCAACGACGGAGGTTTATACAAGTTAATAGTTACAGAAAAACTAACCGGATGTTCAGATACGGCCAGTAAAAGTATTAACATTTATCCCTCACCTAAAATTCCATTTATTACGGTGTTACCCTCGGGTACATTATGCAGCAACCAAATAGTAACCTTAACGGCCAACAATATTGATCCGTTTAATAAATTGCATTGGAATACCAAAAGTATTAATCGAAAAATCACTATACACAATTCCGATTATTATACGGTAAACGTAATAAACAACTTTGGGTGTGCATCCAAGGCTTACAAGTCTGTTACAATATATAATAGTCCTGATATTAATATTTTCCCCACCGGTTGTTACAGTATTTGCGAAAGCAAGAAAATAGAAATAAAACTTGTTGAAGATGGCATTACTACCTATACATGGAATGATGGATTTAAAGGCGCTACCCGAAAACTAACGGTAGCGGGGGTTTATAATATAACTGCAGATAATAGCAATTGCATTTCAAAATCGAAAAATCTTAGTTTAGATATTCTTAAATTTAACAGCAACTTATTGGAAAAAGACACCTGTTTGCCATTTGGGAAATACAAGAATTTGAATATTATTTCTGGTAATTTTACGGATATAAAATGGAATACCGGCAGCATTGGTAGCGGCATCCAAATAACAAAACCAGGCAAATATTGGGTGAGTGTAAAAACCAAAGAAGGCTGTCAAATTACCGATACCATTACCATTGATAGTTGCAACGGTTTTACCCCAATTGACACCACTACATCTAAAGAAAATATAGAATGCGACAAATCAAAGTATTTTATTCCCAATGCGTTTAGTGTAAATAATGATGGACTAAATGAATATTATGTTATACCTAAAAATAGCAAAGATTTAAGACTTGCACGACTTACCATTTATAATCGTTGGGGCGAAAAAGTATTTACTACAACCGATCCGGAAGTAAGTTGGGATGGTAGTGTAAATGGGCAAGCAGCCCAGTTAGAGGCCTATGTTTATATTTGTCAATATATGTGTGGCTACAACTTTTACCAACAAACCGGCACAGTAACTCTGATTAAATAAGTGCGTTTCCTGTTTACTTTTAAAGTGTACTATTTTTGGAGAAGCTTACAAATTCATATCAAATAATTGAATTTTAGCCTAGATTTGTTTGAAATTATCAGCAAAAAAAAGGCCGAAGCCATCGTTATTAATTTTAAATACCATTAAAATTAAGGCAAAATGCTAAAGTTTAAAGGCTGATAAGTGAGCTAAATTTTTTTGTTTTTTGACACCTATACTCTATCTGAACACGGTATTTAATTGTTAAAAACTCATACATTTATAGCTCAATATATTATAATTGCTATTAGTAAGGATTATGAAAAAAATATTAAAAAGTGCATGGACTCATTTTGTAAGTATTGGTCTATCCCTAAGTTTTATCACAAGTTGTGCTCCAGTTATCGATGAGCCAATACCAGTATCGCAAGTTCCGGTTATCACTACCAATGCCATAAGCGCCATCACGCCCTTATCGGCTTTAGGCGGAGGGACTATAACTAGCAATGGGGGTTTAAAAATAACGTCGAGTGGCATTTGTTGGAACAGCGTCAAAAACCCGACCATCTTAAATTTTAAAACCATAGATGGAAAAGATTCGGGAACCTTCGCTGGAACTATGAATAATTTGATGGCCAATACCCCCTATTATGTAAGAGCTTATGCCACCAATAGTGCAGGCACTTCCTATGGACAAGAAATTACATTTAAATCGTTGGATTTGGTGTTAGGTTCTGTATTTCAAGGAGGAAAAGTGGCCTATATCTTGCAGGTTAGCGATCCTGGACATATACCGGGCCAAACACATGGAATTATTGCCGCCGCAAACGATCAGAGCATTGGGGCCGAGTGGGGATGCATTGGATCGACCCTCACCGGAGCCGATGCCGAAATATTAGGAACGGGTTACCAAAATACACTCGACATTGTAGCGGGGTGTACTACGGCAGGAATTGCTGCCAAACTTTGTGCCGATTTGGTGTTGGGAACTTATACCGACTGGGCTCTACCTAGCAAAGACGAATTAGATGTGCTTTACCAAAATCAATCTGCAATAGGCAATTTTTCGATTAAAGATTATTGGAGTTCCAGCGAGTTTATTATAAATTATTCCTGGTTTCAAAATTTTGGAGATGGCAAACCCGAGTCAGGTTTGAAAGATTACAAGGCTTGCGTTAGAGCCATTCGATATTTCTAATTCAAATTCAAAAAATTCCTTTGAATCGTCCTAAATTAGCTTTTCAAATCATTGTAATAAATTTATTTAAAGCCTATGCTGTATTCATTCTTTAAGGCAATTTTTACATTTGCCGTTCGTACGTATTTTAGCGAAATACAAATTCGCAATGAAGATAACATCCCGTCGGATGGGCCTGTTATTTTATTGCCCAACCATCGATCTGCCTTTATGGACCCCTTGGTTGTAGCCGTATATTCGAAACGAAAGGTGCATTTTTTGGCACGTGGCGAATCCTTCAAAAATGCTTTTTTGGCCAAACTGCTTGGAAAATTAAATGCCATTCCCATCTACCGGAAAGATAAAACCCCGGAGGATATGGGTAAAAACGAAGATACGTTTGAATATTGCTATCGGTTGCTTGAAAAAAATGGAGTTTTAGTGCTTTTTCCCGAAGGCGCAAGTCAATCAAAACCAATACTCTTGCCATTAAAAACAGGTGCCGCTCGAATTGCATTAGGCGCCGAAGCCTTAAACGAATTCTCACTAAATATACAACTTGTTCCCATTGGCATTAATTATACTAATCCTCATCATTTTCAGGGCCAATTATTTTTGAATGTAGGCAAACCCATATCCCTTTCGAAATATGCTGCATTGAATAAGGAAAACCCAAAAATAAGTGTCCAAAAATTAACGGAAGAAATTGAAATTGAACTTCGCAATCGTGTGGTGATTGTGGACGACAGCCGCTGGTATGACCTTACCAACCAAATTGAAAAAATAGTAAGCATTGCCCCGCAGCGTTTTGGGGTTGCCGAAAACAAAGAGCACGCCAATTGGTTTCTGGCGCGAAAAGATATTGCCGCCACCATAGATTATTTCAAAAAAGAAAAACTTGACGTTTTGCTAGACATCGAACACAAGGTGCAGCGCTATACCAGCATCGCTAATTTATTAAATTTCAATACAGGCCAAAGCTATTTCCCAAATGCTAATCGCCCATGGCATTCAAATCCAGTAGCATTGGCTGTTTATCTTTTGCTTGGGTTTCCGGTATTTATTGCTGGGCTTTTACTTAATTTTTTGCCATACACGTTAACCAATTTTTTAGCCAAAAAACTGGTACAAAAAACAGACTTTTTCGGGTCTATCGTTCTGGTTTTAGGCTTATTAATTTTTACAGTAAATGGCACTTTACTAACTTGGGGGATGTATCAAGTTTGCCATAATATTGTAATCTCTGTGTCATTTTTTTTCATACTACTATCTTTAGGGCTTTTTACATTCCGCTACTTTAACAAGTTAAAACGAGGATTGAGCAATTTAAAATTATGGATAATTGGGCGCAACAAAAAATCATTAAAGTATAGTTTAACTAAAGAAATGGAGGAATTGTTGACTTTATTAAAATCAGGGCACGACGAATATTTGAATATTTTAAAATAAAAATTACGTAACCTGTTGAAGTCATCCATTGTCATTTAGGACATTAACATGCCTTTTTGAATTTGTTGTTCTTTTTTATTTACTTTTTTATTGTATCATTGAGGTATCATTTTTCTTAGTTCTCAATAATGTTAAACATAAAATCAATTTGGCTAAAACTCATACTTTTAACTAGTCTAATTGGGTCATTATTAAGCCCTGAGCTTGTAAAAGCATGCGATATTATAAATGGATCTGACATCATTTATACCCATTTAGGAGGCAGGAAATATGCCATAAAATATATTTTATATCATCAATGTCAGTGCAAATTATCGGTTATGCCCACGTTTACGGTCATTTGCGGCAGCACATCCATTACCACCAAACCTGCAAGGGTTAGCATCAGAGACATTACGCCTGTTTGCAGTTCCGAACAATTGCCTTGTACCAATACAGGAGGAAGTCGCTTGGGAATCGAAGAACATATTTTTGTAGATACCATAAATTTCGACGCCAATCCTTTTAAAAGTTTTGGAAGCTGCTGCCAAGTAAAACTGAGAGTGGCCCAACCGTGGGGCCTTGTGAGTACCACTACTTCAACAACCACCTATGGCGGCGAAGCGATGATGGATCTTTGTAATATTGGAAAAAAAGGAAATAATTCGCCTAGGTTTACCAATATTGCCATGTGTTTTTTATGCTGCAACCAACCAGCATACATCAATGCAGGAACGCTTGATTTGCTCGACACAGGCGATTCGTTGGCTTATAGCTTAGCCGAACCCTTGAGTGCAAGTTTTACGGCCGTTTCGTGGTTGTCGGGGTGGAGCAAAAATTACCCCCTATCGTCCTACTTTCCAGGAGGATGGACAGACAAAACAAAGTACAATCAAAATGCAGATCCTCCAATTGGTTTTTATATCGATTACGAAACTGGTGACATTATTTTTACCCCAACCAAATGTGATGAAAATGGCCCATTGTGCCTAATGATTGACGAATACCGAAAAGATAGTACCGGTAAATGGAAAAAATTAGGGACAACACGGCGCGATATGTACATTACTGTTTTGAGTTGCCCTGGCAATAATCCCCCAAAAATTACGAACAAATCCTTTAAATATTCTGTTTGTGCGGGCACAAAACTGTGTTTTGATGTTACCACCGAAGACAAGCCCTTTAAACTTCCTCCACCCGCAACCTCGCCTCCACCCGATACAGTAAAATTGACATGGAATAATGCCATACCTGGCGCTACATTCGTCATCAAAGACACGACGGTCCGGGAAAGGGTAGGGCAATTTTGTTGGACCCCTAAAAAAAATCAAGCCAGCGATCTTCCCTATACGTTTACCGTAACGGCCAAAGATAATGCCTGTCCAAGAAATGCTGTAACCGTGCGATCCTTTTCCATTAAAGTAAACTTTATTGCCGAAGCCGCTAGGGTATACGATACACTGATTTGTGGAACCTATTCGTGTAAAAGTGTTCCCGTCAATGGGTTCAGAGGAACCCCCACCTATAGCTGGGAGGTAAGTGATAAGTATGGGCAATTTCTTGACAAAAAAACATACAGTTTCAAAAGCAATAATGCCTTGAAATCGAAAAAACAACTCGATACCATTATTTTCAGAAAAGGAGGAAAATATATTGTTCATCATACCATCAACAACCCCCAATTAAATTGTCCTACTGAATATTTTGACACCCTAATCATCCCTAACTTATTAGAGGTAAACTTATCGGTTGGTCCCGATACTTTCGTTTGCGCCAACACAACCTTGAGGCTTGCAGCAAGAACCTACAATGGGGTTCCAGCCTATAAGTATAAATGGTTTGCGCCCTCACATGACCCTAAAGATACCCTAGACATTATTGATGTATTTATGAACTCCTCCGATAGCATTTTTAGAGTGGAGATTTCGGACAAAAAAGGATGTACCGCCTACGATACTATCAATGTGTTTTTAAAAGAAAACCCTAAAGTTTTGATGGGGCCCGATATACGAATTTGCTGGTACGATAGCGTTACCATTACCCCAAAAGCTCAAGTGGCTTGGTGGATAAATCCCGATACAAACGACACTCTCCAACAAGGCGACACCTTGCTGTGGCAATGGGCACATGAAGGCAACCCTTACAACACCGATACTTTTTCGCGCATTGCTCAGCGAGGGCTTTATACCATTACCGTCAAAGACAGCTTAGGATGTACAAATACCGACAGCATGCAGTTGATTGTAAACGACACTCTGTATACCAATGCCGGGCCTGATCAGGTATTATGTTTTAACGATGAATTAATCTTGAATGCCTCAGGACTCGATACCGTAAATAATGCAAAATCGGGAACTTATTATTGGTATAAAGGATTGCCAAAAAGTCTTCCAATATTAAGTACACAAGCCAAACTGAAGTTTAAAACACAAAACACCTACGATTACCTTTTAGAATTAGAAGTTCAAGAAGATACGCTGCGATGTTATGGTTCAGATACGGTTAACATAAAAGTGAATCCATTGCCAGATATGTTGGTATGTGCGCCACAAAAATACTGCTGCGATTATGGCAATGTATCTTTAAATAGTTCCCTGTTTGGCACACCAACTGGAGGAACTTGGGACTGCAGGCAAAATTCGGCTTTTGTAAACAGCAATACGTTTTTAACCCCATCGGCTTGCGATCCAAAAAAGGCTGGTATTTTTACCTTAATTTACACCTATACCGACCCAAACACCACGTGTATAAACAAAGACAGCTCTCGATTTACCATAAATCCATTGCCCTCGCTTCAATTTGATGGCGGAACCTTATGCCAAAATGCAATAAAAGTAAAGTTAAAAGCCGCTGCGCCTTTGCCAATTTTTATTAAAACACCCATAAATTTAAATTCGATGACTCAGGTTACGTTTAGGCTTTTAAGAAGCTTGCCAAAAACTGGAGGCGGAATGTGTACTTTAACCGATTTGGTGGTTGACGATGACATGAGTTTAAACTTTGATTTTTCGCTGATTGTCGACAAATCTGTGATTGATTTGGGCGGCAGCAGTAGAGACTCCTTGGTGCTTGAAATTACAATATTGGATGGCGAAGGATGTTACAATAAAGACACTGCCAAATTTTATATTGTGAAGGTTCCCATAATCACCTTCAATGGTTTTAAAGACCTTTGTATTGATGAAGGAATTGTAGATTTAACAACCCTAAGCAGTACCAAACCCACTTCAGGTACATGGTCGGTTATTGACAGTGCCGGTTTTACAAAATCAAAAGGAATATTGAAGGCTGGTTTAGACAATAATAACGGCGACACCCTGGATACTAAGAAAATAAATCTTCAAAATGGTCCGGGATTATACAAATTGCGCTATATCGACTTGTCAAGTGGATGTTATGTAAAAAAGGATACCTTAATCCGAATTAATCCTCTGCCAAATGTCACCATTGGCTTAAGTCCGAATCTTAATAACAGCACCTACTGCCAAGTTGATGGCGATGTTAACCTCGATGCAGCTCCAGCAGGAGGCACTTGGTCGAGCACTATTCCCGGTATTGTTAGTGGAAGCAAATTTAAACCAAGCGCAGTTCCAAGTACCGAGCGCGACAAATGGATATCCTTAACTTACACCTATGTTCACCCCACAACTAAATGCGACACCATTAAAAGCTTACTGGCTTTTGTGCAGAGCAAACCCACACTTACTATACTGACCAAGGATACAAGCTATTGCCACAGTAATTCAATAACCATTAACCTTAGGGCACAATTTGCAAATACCCCAAAAATAAATTGGGTACATAGCGCCGACCCCTTGCTTGCTAATTTTGAGAACAATACCCAATTGAGCAATAATAACCCTGCCACTTTTACCATTAAACCGCGAAGCGATAGCAGCACAAATATTGTTATTACAGCATTTACCGATGCTACCGGGGTTTGCCCTTTCGATCAAAATGCCATAAACATAACCATAAACCCAAACCCACAAGCTACTATTGCAGTGGACGACCCCAACGCTTGTGTGCCACATACAGCCAACTTTACCAGCACTATAAGCAATGGCGTAGATGCCTCTAAAACAATATATGCTTGGGATTTTGGCAACGGTGCAAAAAGCAGTCTTCAAAACCCTGCTGAAAAATTTGTCCTAGAAGGAACCTATCCTGTGTTCTTAACTTTAACCAGTGAATTTGGTTGCGCTACTAAGGTAGGCCCATTAAACATTGATGCCTACCCCTTGCCCAAGGCCGACTTTACGCCTAATCCAAATAATTCGACCACTGCGGCGTTGCCAAGGTTTAGGTTTACAAATAACAGTGTGGTAAGTTCTACCATGGGTAGTAAAATAATAGCGAATGAATGGAATTTTGGAGATTTATTGATTGACACCGACACTTCGACTGATGTAAATCCTGAGTATTATTATTCGAGCGATACCAATATTTATCAGGTTACGCTAATGGTAGAAACAAATTTTGGATGCCGCGATACCATTACCCATTCTGTAATCGTTGGTCCAGATATCTTAGTATACATTCCTAATGTGTTTACGCCCGATGGATTTGGCCCTATTAAAAATAACAAATTCAATGTACAAGCAAGTGGCTACAATACCTATCAACTCATGGTTTTTAACCGTTGGGGAGAAATACTTTATAAAACTACAAAATTAGATGAGCCATGGGATGGTATTTATAAAGGCGAGCCATGTGCAACCGATGCCTATGTTTATGAAGTGCAGGTTACCAATTTTATCAATAAGGTGTTTACCTATACAGGCACAGTTACCTTAATTAGATAAGACTTTTAAGTGCCTATATAAAAAGGCAACAAAACTCATTTTTAGAAACCGAAACCATGGATTCATACGAATTAGCACGCAAAGAGCGGATAGAGAAATTCGCAGGAGAAATGGGCTACGTTCTAAACAGAGGCTTAGTGGAATATATGATCTACGGCGAAACCGATCCGGAAAATTGGGAAGAGCCCTTGCCGGCTTGGGCTCGGCGACTGCCAAAAGGGGAAGCTTTGTTGAAAAAGCCTAAAAATTAGCTATCTATAAAATATTCCTTTCGCATACAATATTCTAGCTGCATGCCAATAAATTAATGATTTATGGAATTCTATTTATTAGCAATTAGCGCTTTGCTAACATTTGAATAGCGTTTGAAAGCATCGCATACATCTCTTTCATTTCAGGATTCGATGCCAAACTATCCAAATGTTTTTGAATAGTGACTGTGTCGTGGCGAATGGCAGGACCGGTTTGGCTAGCAATTGGACCAATATCAAACGCTTTTTTTACAGTTTCTTCCACCAATGGTTTTATGTATTCCATTGGAAGATTATGCGTAGCCAAGATTTTTTCGGTTTGAACCAATAAATAATTAGTAAAATTATTAGCGACTACAGCTGCCAAATGCAGGCTAAATCGTTTATCCGAATCGAGGTGTTTAACGGTATTGGAAATACTATCTGCCAAATCCCATATTTTTTGAAACGTATCTTGATTGGAGGCTTCGATAAAAACTGGAATATTAAAAAAATTGACCGGCCGCTCAACCGTAAACGTTTGTAGAGGATAAAAAACACCTACATTATCCTTATAGCTTTCTATTTGAGCTAAAGAAACACTGCCGGCGCAATGCAAAAAAATAGGGCCCTTTGGTTTAATGCTTTTAAGGGTAAGCTCGATGGCTTTATCCGGAACGGTTAAAAAAACGAAATCACTATCTTCAAGGGTATTCGAAGGATTATTGCTGTAAAAAGCAGCGTACATTTTTGCCAAGGCCTTACCGCTAACTTCATTTCTACTCACAATTTGATGTATTTGGTGCCCAGCCAAATCGAAAGCTCTGGCTAAATGAGAGGCAAGATTGCCTGAGCCAATTAAAGTTATTTTACTTTTCAAGACTGCGTCGGTATTCTTTGGTTCGTTTGACAATGGAAAGTGCAAACCCAATAACCATAACAATTACACCTCCCCATAACAAATTAATATATGGAAACACAATAGCTTTCATGATAATAAAATCGCGAATGGCAGGGCGTTCGCTTGTTTCGATAAAGGCCGCAACACCTGCATCGGCCGCCTTAATATAAAACTGAAACTTCAACCCAGCTTCATCCACTACAGATTCGATGGTATAAAGCGATTTGTCGTTTGCTATACCAAAAATCGGTTTGGTTCTATAGACGTGTTTTCCATCGACAATTTTTAAGTTTGCGCCCAACATTTGGTGGTTTAATCGCAATTGCTGTGGCTTTGCATTTTTATCGATGCTCTCGAAAATAACCATTCCATTTTCGGTTTTAATGGTATCGCCTATTATAACTTGATGTACTTTTGGCTCGCCCCAAGGTTCGCTATTTTGCTTAGCCTTATCGGGAACATTGCTAACAAAGGTATACACATCATGGGTTAAATAATGCCTAGTATCGGGATTGGCATTCAGTTGGTTATTGTTTATTTGTGCATTAGGCCATAAGAAAAACTCGTCGCTATTGCCAATTCCTTTATAATAAACTTTGTAAAATGTATTGGGACCAATAACCGTATCAGAGCCATAGCTAACCAAATAGTCGGCCATCCGCACAGTATCGCCTTTAAGCAGAAGCATGTTTTCGCGTTTTGCTTTATCGTCCATGCTTTTTCCATAATCGACTGTTTCATTTACAGATATCACTTGTTTTTTGGCGCTCGACACCAAAATACCTATAAGCATGAGTCCAAATCCAATATGCGCAATAGATCCACCGGCAAGCCAAAGCTTACCCTTTAAGGTTGTGAGCATAAAATTAATATTACCGACAATGGCGTATACTCCAGCCAACAATAATACTAGGTAATAGGCTGTCCAAATTTGAAACAAAAACATGCAAGCCACCGATAAAACAACGGCGATGGCAAAGGTTTTTATTAACTGAAACCCAACAACTTTGAACGAAGATGTTTTGTACTTAAAATATTGACCAATGCCGGTTAAAAAAGCGATGACAATGGCTATTGGCATTTGCCAAAAATTATAATATTCGATGGCATCGGCAGGTGGGGCAATGCTGCTTCCAAATAATTTATTAATAACCGGAAACGAGGTAGCCAAAATAATTTGAAAGGCCGAGAGCAATAAAAAAAGGCTTCCAATAAACATCCATAATTCGCGGCTTTTAAAATCTTCTTCCATTTTACTGGCTGGAAACGTTTTGTAAAGTTTATAAACAAACCAAAAACTTATGGCGGCAAACATGGCAATATCCATCCATTTTAGTATGCTAAAATACATTGCGTTTTTGCTCACTATACCAAGCACAATATTGGCTACAAACAGGCTCCAATAAATTAGGTTAAGGTAAATTTTTTGACGTTTATCTTTTACCATTGCAAATAGGGGAAGGGCATAAAAAATAAACATAAAAATCATGAGCTGCCCACTTAGCCCCAAATCGGTAAATGAGTGAACGCTGCTGTCGCCTAATATACCGCTTCGTGTCAAAAACGTGGCGTACAATACCAGCATAAAAGAGGCTATGCTAAATAAATAGGTTAAAATAATGCTCGTGCCTGTGCTTTTATAAATAAGCATCAAGTGAACAGTAGCAATTAAAAGGAGCCAAGGCACCAAGGATGCGTTTTCAACGGGATCCCAAGCCCAATAACCTCCAAACGACAAGGATTCGTAAGCCCAAAATCCACCCATTATTATGCCGGTTCCCAATACCATTACCGAAACCAAAGTCCACGGTAAGGCCGGCTTTAGCCAGGCTTTATATTGGCCTGTCCAAAGGCCCGAAATGGCAAATGCGAAGGGAATTATACTTGTGGCAAATCCAAAGAATAAGGTAGGTGGATGAATGACCATCCAATAATTTTGTAACAAGGGATTGAGTCCTTTTCCGTCAACAATTTGTTTTAAATAATCGGGCGTTCTAAAAATTGGTGCATTTGCAGCCATTTTTTCGCGAAGCAATGAAAACGGGCTACTGCCTATTTTATAAATTTCGCCCACATCAAGTCCCAAAAGCATGCTGCCCAATACAATTTGAGTAAGGCACACCACAGCCAATACAGGACTTTCCCAATCCTTAACGGTATAAATTAAAAGAATTCCAATAACCGCGTTCCAAAACATCCAAAGCAAAAAGCTTCCCTCCTGCCCTTCCCAAAAACAAGAGAGCATATAATACCAAGGCAAACTTTTTGAACTGTGTTGCCAGGCATATTGATATTCGAAATAATGCCCGTAAATAATGATAAAAAGGGTGGTAAAAATTCCAGTTACAGCCAGGGCATGTATCCAAAATGAAGTTCTTGCCAATTTTTTCCAACCCTTATCGTCCTTGTTATTGGTGGAAATAAAATAAGAGATGGCACTTAATAAGGCGGCACAAAACGCCAAGGCCACAAAAAAATGACCCACATTGCCTAATATTAGATTCTCGCCTGAATAGATAACCTCCATTATTTTGCAGTGTTTTCAGCCTCGTATTTCGAAGGACATTTTAATAAAATTTTTGTAGCTATAAAATCGCCTTCCTTGCTCTCGAATTTTCCAATAACCACCACTTTATCGCTTCGGTCAAAATCGGTTGGTTTTGGTTCGCTATAAATTACTTTAGCCTCTTTGCCCAATGAATCTATCAAGAAAAATTCAAACCTATTGGCATTTTTTAAAGGTTCATAAACCATTGGCTTAAGCTTATTTAATCGGCCTACGATGTGATATTCCTGTCCTAAGTTTTCTTTGGCCGTTTTAAAATCGGCATAGGTGCTGCTGTCGTTATAAGCGCCTACAAATATGGCTATGGCTGCTGCAATGACCGCTAAAATAATAATGTTAATGGTTTTCATTCAAGTATTTTTCTGCTCTTGGTTTTTAAATTTAAAGTAGCTTTAGTTATGCGCTAAGGCTTATCTTTTAATTCTTTTTCTGTTTTTTTTAAGCGCCGATCTAAGGTAATTAGATACACAACTATACCGGTAAATATTATGCTAATAACTGTTACTACTACATAAATTTTGCCATTGCTATAAAAAGGATTTTCGTGCGTTTGAGCAAAGGCCATAGTAGAAATAAAACTTAAGAGTATTAAGAGTTTAATTTTCATTTTTTTGTTTGTTTAAGCGTAAAAATTCGTTGCGAATAAGCAAGGTGCTCATCCACCAACCCATGCATATCCATCCTATAACTGCTGGGTAAAAAGTCATTCGCAGGTTATTGTTTAACGGATATTGATTAAATCCTACGGTATCGCCACTTCCTGGATGCATGCTATTGGTAATCATTTTAGGATAAATCCATGCAAATACCAAAAACAGAGGAAAAGCAAAAATGCTATACACCGAGGATAATCGCGCTTTTTTGGAAGGTTCATCTATAGAATTTCGAAGAATCAAATAGGCCAAGTACAGCAATTCGCCAATAGCTGCTCCATTTAATTTGGCATCGGCTGTCCACCACGACCCCCAACTAAAGCGGGCCCATACCGAGCCTGTTGCCAAACCCATTAATCCAAACAAAACAGCAACCGCTGCGCATTTCGAAGCGATGATATCATACTTCAAATCGAACGTTTTAAGGTATTTCATGCTATTGACTACCGAAATAAATAATAAGGCAATCATAGTAAACCACATGGGCACATGAAAATTGAGATTGCGAACTGTTTCGTCTAAAAATAATAAATTATTTGGGTTCACAAAAAGCAAGCCACCAATAATAGAATAGAGCACTAAAACTGCTCCTAAATATTTCCACCAATTTGAATTAATCAAGGTTTTAAAATTTAGGGCAAATTTAGCTTAAAAAAAGCAGACCATTTTACCCTAATTTAGCGAAATATAAGGCCGAAAATTTATCCAACACCAAACCAATAAACAAGCACCTTAAAAAACCTAAAAGATGAAACTATACGTGCGCTCTGCTTCAAAAGATGCTTGCTTTTAACCTTATAAAAAGATTAGCTATAAATACATGCTTTCCTTGATTAATTTTGAATGATTAATTATGCTTGCCAAAACCCTTGATGGACTTAATTTTATTTCGAAACTGAATGCCCTTCGGATACGAAATATGATAAAAATAGTAGGCAGCTATTATTATTCGAAGCTATTTAAAAAAAATCATCATAGGGGTATGCCCATTTCTATAAGCATAGAACCTACAACCTCTTGCAATTTACGATGTCCACAATGTCCAAGTGGGCTACGCCAATTTTCGCGACCTACCGGAATGTTGGATATGAATACTTACAAAAATGCTTTAGATCAGGTTGGGCCTGCCCTAACTTACCTCACCCTTTATTTTCAGGGCGAACCTTTTTTAAACCCCTCATTTTTAGAAATGGTAGCCTATGCCTCTCAAAAAAAAATCTATACAGCAACGAGCACCAATGCGCATTACCTCGATAACTCAAATTGTAAAAATACCATAGAATCGGGATTAGACAGATTGATAATATCGATGGATGGAATAACCGAAGAATCGTATAAAAAATACAGAATTGGGGGGCAATTGGACAAGGTAATGGAAGGGACTAAAAATTTGGTGACTTGGAAAAAGAAATTAAAAAGCAAAACCCCTTATATTATTTGGCAATTCATAGTGTTTGGGCACAACGAACATGAGGTGGATGAGGTTAAAAAACTTGCAAAAACAATTGGAGTCGATCATCTGGCTTTAAAAACTGCTCAAGTTTACGATTACCAAACAGGGAGCGATTTACTGCCAGTCAACACGAAATATTCGAGGTATAGTTTTTCGAAAACGACGTTTGCCATAAAAAACAAATTACTCAATCATTGTTGGAGAATGTGGCAAGGATGTGTTATTACTTGGGACGGAAAAGTGGTGCCCTGCTGTTTTGATAAAGATGCATCTTATAGGCTTGGCCAATTGCCGGATAAAACCTTTACCGAAATATGGCAGGGCGCATCCTATGCCAATTTTAGATCCTTATTGCTCAAGTCGCGCAAAAACATTGAGATTTGCAAAAATTGCACCGAAGGCACTAGCGTTTGGGTATAATAAAATTTGCTCAAATACCCCATTTTTTAAATTTTGTTCCTATAATTGCAGTTGATGTTCAGGCTACTACTATTTATTTTTTCATTTTCAGCCGCAGTTAACGTCTTCGGCCAAAATTGTTCTATCGTTTCATCCAACATCGTTTGTAAGGAAGAAATAATGAGCTTTGATGTAACGGCAACCTCGGGTATAGCATCCGCAGTTTGGGACATGGGCGACGCCACCACCTCCACGCAGCTTAGTTTTAGCCACAAATATTCTACTGCAGGCATCAAATCCATTAAGGTTACGGTAAGCCTTATGGGTGGAGGCACATGTGTAGCTACAAAAAATGTTACAGTTTATGAGTTGCCAAAATTTAAAATCACAAAAAAAGCAAGTAGCAATTATTGTTTATGGCAAAATAATGTGTGCCTAGTCGACAGTTCAACAGGAGGCGATACGGGCGTTACGCTTATTAAGCGAATAATCGTTTGGGATGATGGAAACCAGGACACCACAAGCTCGCCACAAATAGGCGATAATATTTGCCATAAATATGCCAATTCGGGAACCTATAAGGTAACCATAGAACTTACCAACTCAAAAAATTGCAAGTTGATTTCCGAAATTGAAATTATTATTTTAAAAGATCTTGTGCCAAAGCCTTGGGTTTATAGCATCGATAACGAATCGTTGCGATTTTGCGACTCGGCCCGAACCGAATTTACAGACGTAATTACCGGCGATACTTCATCTCTTATTACAAGAATTTACGACTGGGGTGATGGCAGCCCAAAGATTACTACAAGAAGCAAACACATTAATCATTTTTACAAAAAAAGTGGAAAATATAGGGTAAGCCTTTCTTATGTTCAAAAAAACGGATGCGAAACCAAATACGATACCATTATCGACGTTGTTATTTATAGCATAGCTTTTAATTTGTCGAAAAATGCCTATAAACAATGCATGGGCAATGTGTTTAGAATACAACAAACAGATTTGTTATTGGGGGCTTGGTATTTTTGGTATTTGGACGATAAATCGCAAGATTATGGGGTGGACATGAAATATGTGGACCTAACCCCCGAACCCGGTATACATAAGGTATCGCTCGAAATGTACAACTACGGTTGTGTTAAAAAATTTAAATACGACACCATCGAAGTTATAGGTTACAGTGTTAATGTTATTGTGCTCAACAGTAACCAGTGCGACAATAAGGATACCGTATATTTTAAAACCAAAGTAAAGCAATACGGTACAGGCAAGCTACTTTATTTTTGGGATTTTGGCGACGACAAAGCGCCGCTTTGCACCACTAGCCGCGAAAAAGGAATTGATGTAAACAGCAATTGCAATTACAGCACCGATTCGCTGGGCAAACATTTTTATGTAAATCCTACTTGCCGAACCTATACTTTAACAGTAAAAGACACCATAACTGGTTGCGCTTCGAGCACCTATATGGGCGGCGTTAATGTGATGCGGCCCGATACACTTAAATTTAATTATACCTCCAGCCGGCTTTGTATTGGCAATAAAGTAGATTACTATATTCACTTTAGTCATAATTTATGTTCGTCGGTTAATGCCCGAGTCAATGTAGACTCTACTTGCGATAAAGACCGATGGAGTATTCGGATGGTAACCGATTATCCTTATACGGCGCCTTGTGATAAAGACGGATGGGTTACCGTAGGTTTTGCCCTCGAATTTGGGAGCCGAATAATTTATAGAGGATTTAACGATACCGCCGACTTTTATGTCGATTCGAGCCGAATTTGTTTAGATACAGTATGGAAACACAAGTGGTTCCAACTCTCCAAAGATCCTTTAGCTAAAATCGTTCCTCCTATTTTTTGCTTAAATTATTTAACCAAACCCGAGATCATCGATTCCATTCAGCCCAAAATAGCGTATACCACTTGGACCTGGGGCGATAATTCGAAATCCGACACCATCATTCAAAATAAAGGCGACACTATAATACCTCGAGTTGGGCATACCTATAAACGGCCGGGCAACTATGTTATGCGCTATTACATCGAAAATGAAAAGGGATGTTATAGCGATTACCTTCAAAAAATAATCATTGGGTTTAAAATGTCGGTTAACTTTGATTCGGTCATATGTCCGGGGGCAATGGTTATGCTCAAAGATTCTATGTGTTATTTGGATAGCAGTTTATTGTATCCTAACCCCATTATGCCAAGCAAAAACTATTGGCATATTGCCCAAAGGAAATTGGAAAACCGTGAAATATTTCGCTGGGACTTTGCCGATGGACGTGGCTTTGCTACCGATACTGCAAATCCTGTAATTTCATTTCCAAAAATTGGCAATTTTAAAGTAAGGTTGGCTGCCAAAGATTCATTCAATTGTTGGGATACCTTAAGTACCACGGTAAATGTTGGAGGAGTTCATGCCGGAATTCGAACGCTTTTTAAACGCTTAATTTGCGATGGCATTCTTCAGCTTTACGATTCATCCTTTAGCGATTATAAACCCCCAACCGACAGCATTACCAAATATTATTGGGAATTTGGCGATGGAGGAAACCCAAGCTATATACAAAACCCTGTTCACTACTATAGCACCTTTGGAAATTACACGGTGTTTCAAAAAGTTGAAAATTCGAGGGGCTGTACCGACACCGCCTATATCAACATCAGTGTGGAAGGACCCGTTGCCGATTTCGATATTATTGGAGACTCGGTAGGATGCGCTCCTTTTACAGCCAAGTTTAAAAACAAGTCCATAAAAACGCGCGACTATATTTGGTATTTTGGCGATCCGCTCAAAACAAAACTATCAACCAACCAAGACACCAACGTAAGCTTTACCTATACCCAACCCGGCATTTATTATATTTATTTGTTTGGTAGCGATAGTGTAAAAAATCCAAATGCTGGAAATGCAATTTATTATTGTACAACGCTTTTTCCCGATACGGCTTTAATCAATCATCCCGTAAGGAAAATTGAAGTTTTGCCTGCCCCTAAGGCCGATTTTAGTGTTAATTTTATCCAGTGTAAAAACAAACCCATTGTGGTTCAATCGAAATCCGACACCATGTATACCCTTCATAGATGGAAAATTGCGGACGTCGATAGCGTTGAAACGCCCAACAAAACAGCCTCCTTATTGGCCAAAGACACTGGTACATTCCGAATTTTTTATTCGCCTTGGTATCCTCCAAAAGCCCCCTCGTTTAGATCGTGTTCCGATACGCTTTCGAAACTGGTAAGGGTTACCGAAATTAAAGCCGCTTTCACCTTAGATGAAGATAGCACCTCATGCCCTGTTTATACATTTACCAATAATACAAAAAATGCTAAATCGTTTAGTTGGAATTTAGGCGATTCGTTGGCAGGTGATGCGAAAAATATTCGCAGTGAAAAGCAATTATCGTATCAATATATAACGCGCAAAGGTCTTTTCAAACCCTGTTTGTTTGTTGAAAACTCTGATGGATGCCGCGATACCTTATGCACCTCTATCAACGTTGATTTTGCTATAAAATTGGTTATCCCCAATGTATTTACTCCGGGCAACAATGACCACAAAAACGACGCCTTCGATATTTTAACCGAAGGATTGGATGAATATAAACTTTCCATATTTAACCGATGGGGACAAAAACTTTTCGAAACCGACAAAGATGGTGTTGGCGACGATGGCTACAATTGGCGAGGACGCCCTAATGTTGTCAGCGATTTGTATCCCGATGGCACCTACTTTTATATTCTAAATTATAAAATAAAATGTGAGGATAAGGCCAAAGAAGCCCATGGAATTGTTACCTTAATTGGGCCAAAAGAATAAAACCAATACCCTCCCTCAAATACTTTAATAACAGCTTTAATAATCAGCATTGATTGTTTGAAGCGCTCTTATCTAATCTTCCTGTAAAGGTTTCGACAATGAAAAACTAAAGACCGTTCC
>CAMDXE010000001.1 GCA_945878925.1 Chitinophaga pinensis | reverse complement strand
TTTCCTGGCTTAAACCCTGCATACGTGTTTTTTATAATGAGGGGATGGGTTATTTCTGCCTGACAACTGTCGCTGTTCCAAACCTTTAGTAAAACCTTATATACGCCTTTGGCTTTAAAAATATGGAGGGGTTCAAACTGTGTGGAAGTATCTCCGTCTCCAAAATTCCATTCACAGCGCTTTATCGTTCCTTTGAGGGGCAAGGTTGTGTTTTTGAAATAAACCGGCTGTTTTAAACAAGGCGTTGTAAAACTAAATTGAGGAACAGGGATCGGAAAAACCTCAAGAGTGTCATTAGGAGGAAGGGTATATTTACATCCAAAACTATCGGCCAAAACCAACAAGGGCACATACTTGCCTACTCGAGTGTATTGGTGTGCTACCTTGGAGGTGTCTTTTATAATTTCTCCATCGCCCATGTCCCATTCCATTTTAAAGGTATTGGAGGTAGTTGAATTAAAATTAACAAACAAGGGTGTACAGCCTGTTTTTTTATCAAAAGTATAGGAACCCAATGGCCCATCAATTAATATTAAATCTTTAAACACTATTTTATCTTTACACCCTAATTCATCAATAACCATAAGGGTAATGGTGAACTTACCTGCCACAATATAAACATGGGAAGGATTGGGCAAACTTGAATAAGTGCCATCCCCAAAATCCCAGTAATATTTCTCAATTTGGCCCCAATTGCTTTTTGATTTAGAAATAAAGTTGACTCTTAGAGGAGGGCAGTTTGCTTCTAATTTATCGGCTAGAAGGTCGGCAGTAATGGATTTTTGATTGGTTAATATCAGGGTGTCGCGTTCGGTTAGGCATCCATTTTCATCAATAATTTTAAGATTTAATTTATAAACTCCCTGTGCCTTATACCAAAAATCAACGATGGGCCCTGTAAATTTTCTACCATCACCTACATCCCAAAAATAATTTAGCTTTTTCTCATCCAAATCGGCCATATGAAATATAGGCCTTATGGTCAACTTCGGATAGGAGCAGGTAGCAAGGGATAATATTTTAAAATGATATCCTAATCCTACTACTTGCACGGTATCGGATGCCAGGCCAATACAACCATTTTCATCCTTCATACTTAGGCTCACGGCATACTTTCCATCTTTTAATGGCCCTGGTTTTTTAAGGGTATACACCATGGTGTCGTTGGTATAGGGGATAGAATCTAAACCGCTGATATGCCAAAATTTGTTTTTGTGCGATGTATCGCTGGTTTTATTAATTAAAGTTATCTGCAGAGGACCGCACCCCGATTTTGGGCTTACTTCTACTAATACCTTGGGTCCTGTAACTTTTATAACCTTGCTAAAAGTATCTTTACAGCCATTGCTCGCTTTTCCTTCAAGCATTACGTAGTAGGTTCCTGCGTTTATAAATGATTTTTTTACAGTCAATGTATCATTCGATTCAGAGGTTTCGTCTCCCCAAATCCATTTAAAATTCACGTATTCTGAGGAGTAGTTTGTAAATGTTAAGTTGGCCGGCGAGCACAAGCCTCCCGAATAGTTAAAATCAACCCATTGACTTACTCCATTAATTGTATTTTCAACGGTATCAACACAGCCCGATTTATAATTCTTTCCCCACATTTTAATGGGCCAAGGATCGTTAACATCTCTAACAATAATCGTGTCCTGATTTTTAATATAAGTATCTCCTTTAAATACCCATCCTATTTCATCTGCACTGTCGGAAGTATTAATAAAAGTATAGGGATATCCTTTGCAAGAATCGTAATGAATTGTATAGGAAACCATGGGTGGCAATACGCGTAAAATATCTTTTAGCACGAGCGTATCATAACACCCATAATTACCAGCAATCAACTTAATATTATAGGTATCTGGCTTTCGTTTAAGACGGTATTTCAGATTTTGGCTCTCACTAATGAGCGCAGAATCGAGATACCACCGCCATTCATCTATGTCCAATTTATTTTTATCTTTTGCATTGGATATAATTAACGAATCTCCATTGCACTTCGATACTTTAGAGAAGCCAAATGTAATGTCGGGTTTGAGGCCTACTTTAACGGTATCACGAAGGTTGAAATAGCAGCCCGGCTTTGTGATAAGAGTAAGCGTTACTGGATAAATGCCTGCTTTAGTATAGGTATATCCAAACGATTCCTGACTTTGATAACTGCCGTCGCCCAAATCCCAAAATCGGGAACTGATCGGGATTTTTGTTTTTGTAAGATCTGAAAAAATTACATCCAAAGGCTTGCATCCTTTTTTAGGAATTATACTCATACCCAATTCTACTGAATCTACAAAAATGGCTTTGCGTTTAACAAGCGTATCAAAACAAGCTCCGTTACTTGAAACTAGGGTTACTTTGGAGTAGCCTCCTTTTTTAATATTAACAATCACTCCTTTATTCGAAGAAATAAAGGTGTCGTTTAAAAACCATTTTCGTGAATATCCCCCCACGGATTTGTCTATCAAGGTGTCTACCATTCCTAGCTTGCATAAAAGTGTATCGCTAATTGTAAAATTTGTCTTTGGTTTTGCCAATACTTCAATAGCATTAGGTACGGTAATGGTTTCTTTACATGAACCATCGGCAAGACTTACCGTTAATTTTACAGTATATTTTCCTTTGATTTTGTATTTGTTAGTTACTTTGATTCCTTTAGCGGTATTGCCATCTCCAAAATCCCAAGAGCATGTATAACTAATGCCCCCTGGTTTTGATGTATTTAAGAAGATAGCTGCCCCGTTTTCACATACCGGATTAGGAGCTACAATAAAGGAAGGTTTTGGTTTTGAAATGGTAATAAAATTAGTAAGTTGACTGCTTGTATTGCATCCATTTGCCGATTTTATCGATAGTTTAATGGTAAAGCTACCGGTATCGTAGAATGTTTTTTTAGGATTTTTATCACTTGATTTCGTTCCATCTCCAAAATCCCATTCAAACTGGTCGCCGGTTTTTAGGCCTGTTGATTTATTTGTGAAATTTACTTCGAATGGTTGGTTGCAGCCGGTGGTTTTATCGGCACTGAAAATTACTTGTGGAGCTGAATTGGCTATAATAAATTGTTTTTTTGTAACATCGCTTATACAACCATTTGCATCTTTAAGCACTAGCGAAACGTTATAAACCCCTTCGGTTGCATAGGCATGGGCAGGAGCTTGGCTTGTTACGACCTTGCCGTCGCCATAATCCCAAACCCATTCTGTAATCATTCCGCTTCCACGGGTGCTTTTATCATAAAGTCCGGGGTCAAAAGGGGTGCAGCCTTTTGTTTCTTTAGCATCAAAATCCGTTACAGGATTTTTATATACCTCCACGTATTTGCTTTTAATAATGCTATCTTTTTTCCCTTTATTGTCGGTTATAAATAGCTTTATAGAATAGAGCCCGGGCGAGTAATATATAGCTTGCGGGTCTTTAAGGGTGCTCGTGTTTCCATTTCCTAAATCCCAAAAATAGGTCAACCCATTGCCTGTACTTTGATTTGTAAATTTAATGGTGGCGGGTGAACACCCTTTGTTGGGGCTTGCATTAAAAAGGGCAGTAGGCTGGGCCCTTAAAATGGAAACAGCAAAAAGGTGAAGTACAATAATGCAGAGTGACCTTTTCAAAGCGCTAAGATGCGAATATAAAATAATGAGATTACTTTTATATCATTGAGACTAACTTCATTGCAAAAAAGTTGCAATCTATTAGAAGGTCGGTATTGCTACTTTTTCTTTTTCAAATCGGCAAAATTGAAAACCTTTTTCAAAATTTCAGAGGTTCTTGCCAAAGGATTCTTGCGTATTTTGTTTTCTTCTAATTCAATCTGACTAAACAGGGCCTCCAAAGCCTTGGTAGTAACATGCGAATTTAGGTCGGGATTTATTTTTTGTACCCCCGGCAATTTATTGTAGCTCTTCATCGCTTGTGTCCAATATTTTGTAGCTTCTGTTTTATCAAGAGATTGCTGAATAATGGGTTTGAATTTTTCTGTCAAATCGTTGGTGGTGGCCTGCTTAAGATATTGGGTTCCGGCACCATCGCCGCCGGTTACAATCCCAATCGCATCTTTTATACTCATCGATGTAATGGCTTTTACAAACACCGGTTTGGCTTCGGCTACCGCCATTTCGGCCCCCCTGTTAATATTTTCGATAACTTTATCGCATTGTTTACCAAACCCATATTTTCGTAAGGTTTGTTCAATTTTTTGTGCCTCGGGAGGAAATAATATTTTATAGGCTAGATTTTTATAGAAACCGTCTTTTTTGGATAAAAAATCAGTGCCAACTCCTGCCCCATTTTCAAGGGCTTCCTTTATTCCGCTTGCGGCTTCATCGTTTGTGATTCCACCCAAATCTAGCCGTTTTAAAGGGTCTTTAAATTGAAGGGTATTGCCACAAGAAAAAAGTAAAATAAATGGAACAACGGATCGCAGGGCTTTAAGGTTTTTCATGTGTTTAATTTTTATTTACAAACTTGCTCGCAAAAGCAAGGCCAAACTTATAGTACAGCCGATTTATATCGAGGAGCTAAATTTTTAAGCATATCCACAACCATGGCATCAAGATCGAAGTCGTTTTTCCATCCCCAATCTGCACGCGCATCGGCATCATTTATGCTCTGTGGCCAGCTATCTGCAATGGCTTGGCGATGATCGGGCGTATACGAAATTTCGAAGGAGTTAAGGTGTTTTTTAATTTTTTCGGCCAACAAAGCCGGTGTCAAACTAAAACCTGAAATATTATACGAAGAACGATTTTTTACTCGACTGGCCTCGGCATGCGTTATCTCTAAGGTGGCTTTTACTGCATCGGGCATATACAACATGGGCAAAGCCGTGTTTTGGCTAAGAAAACAATCGTAGCGCCCCACCTTTAAGGCTTCATGAAATATTTCGACGGCATAATCGGTGGTGCCTCCGCCTGCATCGGCTTTGTATCCTATTAGCCCGGGGTAGCGCAAGCTTCTTACATCTAGGCCGTAACGTTTGAAATAGTATTCGCAATACCTTTCGCCCGTTTGCTTGGTAATGCCGTATACCGTATTTGGATCCATTACACAATTTTGAGGGGTGTTTTGTTTAGGTGTATTAGGCCCAAATACTGCTATTGAACTTGGCCAAAAAAGTTGTTTTACTCCATATTCTAAGGCGGCATCAAACACATAAAACAATCCATCCATATTTAAACTCCAGCCTAATTTAGGATTTTTTTCGGCCGTGGCCGAAAGCAGCGCCGCCAAATGGTAAACCTGTACTGGTTTATATTTTTTAAATACTTCGGCGATTCTTTGAGTGTCTAAAACGTCCATTTGCTCAAATGGCCCGGCTTTCCAAAAATCGGCCTCTGGTTTTCGAATATCGCAAGCCACAACATTTGATGTTCCATAAATTGCTCTCAGCGATTCGGTTAACTCCGTTCCAACCTGTCCGCAGGAGCCTATAATCATCACAGTTTCTTTACCCATTCTGTTTATTTTTCGAACCGCTAAATTAGAGTTTTTAAAAAAATAAATTAGGCCTGCTTTTTTAGTTTTTTGCAATAATTTTGGATCATTCACCAAAACCTATTATTATCTTATCGTTTCCAAGCTTCCATTTAATTATTTTTGCACCAAACCTAAAACACGTAGAATGCAATTTGAATTTACCGAAGAACATTTAATGATTCAACAAGCGGCAAGAGAGTTTGCCCAAACCGAATTGTTGCCTGGCGTAATTGAACGCGATACTGAACAAAAATTTCCTACCGAACAGATACGCAAATTAGGCGAACTGGGATTTTTGGGAATGATGGTTTCGCCCGAATATGGAGGGGGAGGTATGGACACGGTGTCGTATGTACTGGCCATGGAAGAAATATCGAAGGTAGATGCTTCGGCTTCGGTGGTTTTATCTGTAAATAATTCATTGGTTTGTTGGGGCCTTGAAACGTTTGGAACAGAAGAGCAAAAGCAAAAATTTTTAATCCCTTTGGCACAAGGTACCATTCACGGAGGATTTTGTTTATCGGAACCCGAAGCCGGGTCGGATGCAACATCTCAACGAACAACTGCCGAAGATAAAGGCGATTATTATTTACTTAACGGTACCAAAAATTGGATTACAAACGGGCATAGTGCCGATACATTTATTGTAATGGCTCAAACCCATCCTGAGCTCAAACACAAGGGTATAAATGCCTTGATTGTAACGAAGGATATGCCAGGCTTTATTGTTGGCAAAAAAGAAGATAAACTAGGAATTAGAGGCAGCGACACCCATTCGCTGATGTTTCAGGATGTGAAAGTTCCCAAGGCCAATCGCATTGGCGAAGACGGTTTCGGGTTTAAATTTGCCATGAAAACGCTTAGTGGGGGCCGCATCGGTATAGCTTCTCAAGCCTTAGGCATTGCATCGGGCGCCTATGAATTAGCTCTTAAATATTCGAAGGAACGCAAAGCCTTCGGAACGGAAATAAAAAACCATCAAGCCATACAGTTTAAATTAGCCGATATGGCTACAGAAATTGAAGCTGCGCGTTTGCTTTGTTTAAAAGCGGCATGGCTTAAGGATAAGCATGAAAATTATGACCGTGCAAGCAGCATGGCCAAATTATTTGCCAGTGAAGTGGCCATGAAAACAACCATCGAAGCCATTCAAATTCACGGGGGCTATGGTTATGTGAAAGAATATCATGTAGAACGGCTAATGCGCGACGCTAAAATTACCCAAATTTACGAGGGAACTTCAGAAGTGCAAAGGGTTGTAATTGCACGGGATATATTGAGGTAAATTGTCTGATTCGCAATTGTCTGAATCGCAATTGTCAGAATCGCTGATTAAGCGGATTTAGGGATTTCGCTGATTTTTTTTTATTTATTCATTAATCTGTGTAATCATTTAATCAGGTTAATCAGCGGTTCAGACTTTAGTGTACTTTTGATAAAAAATTAACAATAATGAAACGAATTGCATTGTTAGGGTTTATTGTATTGATTGTTCCCATAATATTTGCTGCATGTTGTGCATGCGGAGGATGTAGTGATGTTACGCCTTGGACTTACACAGGAATTGAAAACAAATTACAAAAGGATAGTACTACAATATATCAGGAAGGCGACACTATAACGACTGATAGTATAGATGCCATCGTTTTATTAAAATCTGAAATTTCAATGTTTAAACCAAAACAAATTTCAATATATTCAGCAATGGCATGTGGTTTAACAGAAAGCGGGTTAAGACAAAATAACTATATTTTTGAATGGGTTTTTAAATTAGCAATTGACGGGGATATTTTAAATGCAGATACTATTCCAAGCCATTTAATTGAACTAAAAATTGATAATCAATCATTTAACTTTCAAAAGGATAAAAGTTGGTTTATCCAACATTTTAACAACCTTACTACACTTGATAAATTTGAAGTAAAATTTCCTTCACCACATAATTCTAAAAATATACAACTTATTATTTTGGCTACTAAAGAAAACTTGCTTGTGATGAGAGCCGTTAGTCAAAAAGTTTTTTGTAAATAATCAAATCAACTTTGGAAAAGTTTAAAACTTTTCCAAAGTTATACTACCAAACATCAGAATCGCTGATTAAGCGGATTTAGAGATTTCGCTGATTTTTTTTATTTATTCATTAATCTGTGTAATCATTTAATCAGGTTAATCTGTGATTCAGACTTTTTCAAAAGTTTAACCTACAGCCTTCCGCCTTTAATATCTTCCACCACTCCCGGATCGAGCAAGGTGGTAATATCCCCAAGATTTTCTAATTCTCCTTCTGCAATTTTTCTCAATATCCTGCGCATTATTTTTCCCGAACGGGTTTTGGGTAATCCGTTTACAAACTGAATTTTATCTGGTTTGGCAAAGGCTCCTATTTCTTTGGTAACTATTTCTAAAATTTCGGTTCTGGTTTTGGCTTCATCATCAGGGAATTTTTGGCAAATAACAAAAGCATAAATACCCTGCCCTTTAATATCATGAGGATAGCCCACTACTGCGGTTTCAATTACATCGGGGTGTTTGTCGATGGCGTTTTCCACTTCGGCCGTTCCAATTCTATGACCCGAAACATTAAGCACATCGTCTACCCTTCCGGTAATCCGATAATGTCCATCGGCGTCCCTCAAACAACCATCACCAGTAAAATAAAGATTTTCGTAAGTTGCAAAATAATTTAGTCGGCAGCGCTCATGATCGCCATAAGTGGTTCTTAGCATTCCCGGCCATGGAAATTTTATACATAAATTTCCGCTGACATTGTTTCCTAAAATTTCATCTCCTTTTTCATTTACCAATATCGGCTGAATGCCAGGCAATGGCAACATCGCATAACTTGGTTTTGTTGGTGTGACACCAGCAATGGGTGAAATCAAAATTCCTCCGGTTTCGGTTTGCCACCAGGTATCGGCTATTGGGCAATTGTTTTTGCCTATATTTTCTGAATACCAATGCCAGGCTTCTTCATTAATCGGTTCGCCTACTGATCCTAATTTGGTTAATGAATTTAGATTCTTTCCTTTCACAAAATCGAGACCCGATTGCATTAACGATCGAATAGCGGTAGGTGCTGTATATAAAATATTGACTTGGTGTTTGGCCACAATATCCCAAAGACGTCCGGCATCTGGAAAATTCGGAACCCCTTCAAACATAAGGGAAGTAGCCCCGTTTAACAAAGGACCATAAATTATATAACTATGCCCTGTAACCCAGCCAATATCGGCCGTACAAAAGAAAATTTCATTGGGTTGATATTGAAACACATTGGCAAACGTATATCCCACATAAACCATATAGCCTCCACAGGTATGTACCACTCCTTTTGGTTTTCCGGTGCTGCCGCTCGTATATAAAATAAACAGCATGTCTTCGGCATCCATTATTTCGGCCGGGCAATCGGAGTTTGCTTTTGCAAGTTCATCCTGCCACCAAACATCGCGACCCTTCAACATGTTTATTTTAGCTTTGGTTCTTTCTAAAACAATTACTTTATTTACCGAAGGACAATTCACTAAAGCCTCATCCATGATAGGTTTTAAAGCAATTTCTTTGGCTCCCCTAAAAGCGCCATCTGCTGTAATTACCATACTGCATTGGGCATCCTGTATTCTATCGCTTATGCTTTGAGCGCTAAAACCACCAAACACCACCGAATGAATAGCGCCAATCCGCGCACATGCCAATACTGCGATAGCCAGTTCGGGAACCATGGGCATATAAATACAAATTCGATCGCCCTTTTTTGCTCCGTTATTTTTTAAAACATTGGCAAAACGGCAAACCTCCTTATGCAATTGATTATAAGTAAACGTGCGGATTTCATCATCGGGGTTATTGGGCTCCCAAATGAGGGCTGTTTTATTTCCCAAAATTTCCAAATGCCGATCGAGGCAATTTTCAGTAATGTTTAAGGTTCCGCCTTCAAACCATTTTATATTGGGTTCCTTAAAATTCCAGTCTAAAACGTTATCCCACTTCTTTTCCCATTTAAAATTGTAAGCAATTTCGGCCCAAAAAGCTTCAGGATTTTCAATGCTAAATTTATAAGCTTCTTCGTATTCGCCTATGGATTGGATTTGGTAATTCATGGATTATTTGTTAGGCAAAAATAGGTATGGTAACTTATTTTAACCTCAATGAGCTAAACTTATAAAATTAGTGATTAAATAAATCAAGGTAACTTTTATACATAAATAACCTGTTTCTAAAATTGCCCGAAATTTCCTGTACAATATTATTTTGTTGCATGGCCTTAACCAAGTCTCCTGCCGATTTTGGAGTTAAATTACACACTTTCTGAACCTCTTTTATACTTACAATTGGTTGCTTTAACAAATAAGTATGAAGCAGCAATCCGGATTTTATTCGTTTGCCAAATTTTTCCTGAATTATTTTCTCGCTCATGGTTTTTAAATTAATAATTTCACCAAGTGTTTTTACAGCTTGCCTTGCCGTTTGAACCATCCCTGTCAAAAAATACACTATCCATTGCCGCATATCATGGTTTTTTCTTACCCCCATCAAATGGGCGTAATACAAATTTGTATCTTTTTCAAAATAGCTGGATAGGTAAAGCAAAGGGCGGGTCAATACCTGCTTTTCAATTAAAAAAAGTGTGATTAAAAGCCGTCCAATTCTTCCATTTCCATCCAAAAAAGGATGAATGGTTTCGAATTGATAATGAATAATAGCTGCCTTTATTAGCATCGGAATTTCCAAATTTTCATTATGGATAAATTTTTCCAAATCTCCCATCAGTTCGTCCAAATACTGAAAGTGCGGCGGTATAAATGAAGCATCCTTGAGACTTCTGCCCCCAATCCAGTTTTGGCTTTTTCTATACTCGCCTGGTGTTTTTGCCTGTCCTCTCACCCCTTGCATCAATGCCTGATGGGTTTTTAAAATAAGGCGTGAAGAGATAGGTAAAGTTTTCAACTCAGTTATAGCCTGATTTAAGGCCAAGGTATAATTTTGAACCTCCTGCCAATCATCTTTTCGCTCGGGGTTAATTGTGTCTTTTTGTAAAAAAGCTTCGTCAAATCGCGTTTGTGTTCCTTCTATTTTACTTGAAACTACAGCTTCTTTGGTAATATGCAATTGAATAAATAAATCAATATTAGGCACCAATTGGGCAAATGAATTGAGTTGGCCTAATTCAAACGAGGCATTTTCTATGAGTCGGTTTATTTTTGAATCTGTCCAAATCCATTTGGTATTTATGGCATTTGGTTTAAAATAAGCATAGTCAATGCCTTTCAATAATTGGCCAGCATTAAATTTTTCAAGGACAATCATAATTTACTTTGAGATACAAATGTAAATTAAAAAATTAATTATTTTACTTTTAATGGTGTAAAGTAAAATAAATATTTTCTTATTTTACTTTCGATTCGCTTTTATTTAGTAATCAAATTCTATTCAATGTTATCATTACCATTCGCCATTTTATCAAACTCGCCCCTAAACGCAAATCTCCCAAAAATAAACAGACCAATAGCAATGGGTATAAAAATGGCAATAATGATGCTCCATTGCAATATATCGTTAATGGTGGAGGTGGCCATGGATAATTTTTGGGTGGCAAAATAAAGCAACAAGCCAATAGCCAAAGGGCCAAGAATCATTAACAAAAAGCCCATGCATTTTTTAAAAATCGGCCAACCTAAATTTTTCGATTTATTATTTAAAAATAAAGCCCCAATCACAAAGCATAGCGATGCCACCCCTATAGGATACCATAATCCTGCCAAGGGATTCCCGCCCGGATTTTGGGTAGTTTTGGTATATTCGATAATGAGCAGTCCAATAAATGGAACCAGTCCGCCAAACACCCCGTTGCCAATGTGGTAAGGCAAACTCATGGAAGTGTATCGGATTCTTGTAGGAAATAGTTCTACCAAAAAGGCAGCAATGGGACCATACACCATCGTAACAAAAAGTATTTGAATAAAAACTAAAAATACCATAAGCCAATAATGTGCGTCGCCTAGGCGTTTCTCAATTTTTAAGATTGGTTTTAATGAAGTTTTTCCATTCGAATAGGCTGTGTCAATTTGTGTAAATTTAAAAATAGCGCCATCTTCATACTGTTTTATAGTATCTGTTTTTATGAGCGTATTGGAGCTGTTTGCTAATAAAACTGTTTTTTTATCTATTAAAGTTTTAGAAGCAATTATTTCCTTTTTTACTGGATTTGTAATATTTAAAAAGGACTGATAAATAGGGCGGTAGCAAATTATCCCCAACAACATACCCCCTAGCATAATCCATTTTCGTCCCCAACTATCGCTCAAAGAGCCGAAAACCACAAAAAACGGAGTGGCAAATAAAATAGCCCAAAGTATAATCGTTCGCGATTGTTCAAAATCCACCTTACAGGTATTTTCAATAAACGATTGGGCATAAAACTGACCGGTATACCAAATAACGCCTTGGCCCATTACAGCTCCAAACAAGGCCAGTAAAACCATTTTTAAATTTTCGGGTTTTGTAAAACTTTCTTTTAAAGGGTTGGTCGATGTTTTGCCTTCCTTTTTTAATTCCAAAAACAAGGGCGACTCTTTCATTTTAAGTCTAATAATTATGGAAACCACTACCAATAAAGAGGATACTAAAAAAGGAATTCGCCAGCCCCAACTGTTAAAGTTTTCGACACCTAATGCATTCCGTGTAAGCAATATAACTCCCAACGAAAGAAATAATCCAAGGGTGGCTGTTGTTTGTATCCAACTTGTAAAAAAGCCTCGTCGCCCTTCGGGAGCGTGTTCGGCCACATAGGTTGCTGCCCCGCCATATTCGCCACCTAAGGCCAAACCTTGTATAAGGCGTAAAATTAAAACGAGGATAGGCGCTGCAAAACCGATGGAAGCATAGGAGGGTATTAACCCTATTAAAAAAGTAGAAACCCCCATTAAAACTAAGGTGAGTAAAAAGGTGTATTTACGCCCTATGATATCGCCTAACCTCCCGAAAACCAAAGCGCCAAATGGCCTCACCAAAAACCCTGCCGCAAATATGGCTAAGGTAGAAAGTAAAGCTGCCGTACCCTGATCCTGCGGAAAAAATTGTTTTGAAATAATGGTGGCAAGACTTCCAAAAATATAAAAATCATACCACTCGATGAGTGTTCCAACAGACGAAGCGGTGATTACTTTCCAAATGCCATCAACAGGCGATTGTTTTTTCATCCTTTATTTAATTTTCCTATAGGTTTGACAACATTCAACAAATTCATCCAAAAATTACTGAACTGCAAAATTTTCATAATTTATACAGCCGTTTATTAAGTTTTAGGATCAGCTTTTTTAAAATAATTGGATCATCAAAATTGCTATTGCCAGATAAATCTCTCACAAAAAACGGATTACCAGGAATTGGATTCTGCATTTTGTAGTTGTAAATAATTAGGCCAAGGGTACTTGGGCTTTCGATATCGTAAATAATGCGTCCGCTCTTTAATATAAAACTCTGGCTCGAATCGGGCGAATGCTTCAAGGATTCAAGCAGCGTTGTTAATTGTGAGGCCTCTATAAACCTTACTTTACTAAAGGAATAATAATCCATTATTTTTTTTCGAAAAATAGTAAGCGAGGCGCTATTTCCTTCTTCGATAACATAGAGCATTCCTCTTTTTAAATTTTCGGCAAAATGGTGTTCAGGTAAAATCGACGTATCCGAATCCCACTTCTTCATATCCCTAGTGGTAATTCTATATTCAATCGAGATATTAAGCATGCCAGGCAAAGTAGGTTTGTTTTCAAAGCTTGTTTGCGGAATGGGCTGAAGGGTGGATATATTAAGGGTAACCAAGGGGTGCGGATTGAATATGAGGCCCAGCTCAATGGATGGCACAAAGGTTTTAAAAACACTGCTAACGCTATAACCCTTGCCTGAGGCCGAGTTTGACGATAAAAAGGTTTGGCCAGATTCATAAATATAATTAACATTGGCTCCTGTGTAAAAACGGATATGACTCATTTTAGGGTGTGCCCATTCGCATCCCATATTGCCTCCTATTACTTTCCAATTAATACTATAAGGCTCAATTTTATGATTTAGAGCAATGGATTTGTAACTTAATCCGGCAGCAAAATGCAATTTTGATTTGGCATTGAAATACACATTTAATCCTGCGCCAAATGCAGGGGTCCCCGAAAACGAATCGCGGAGTATAAGTGGTATAGATTGGTGTAATGTTCCCCTGATGCCAAAGCCTAATTGGGCATGAACCTTATAATTTATTAGGCCAAATAAAACTATACTCAGTATTTTAATTCCCTTCATTAGTTGGCTTCAAACTTATTACTTCCTTTACATTAATAATAGTTGGCTATAAATATTTTAAATACCATAAAAAATCCGTTTTAACACTTCATCAAAATCGTAGGTTTTTACGTTTTGCTTCGAAAAGAGAAAGTCTCACGATGCCTCAATCATCAAAAGTTGCATCTAAGTAAAGCAATTGATTTCTGTTAAATTTACAGTCAACACGACTAATCACGCCAGTGCATTAATTCAGTAATGGCTTTGAAATTTTGATCGGTCGAATCTAGTATTCCATCCCATTGATAATAATAATCGGGGAGCCAACGTCGCTTATATTCGATATATGTATTTATATTGGCTGGTTGGGCAAACCCATCTTGATTAAAGTTCATCCGTTTGACGGCCTTAAACATATTAATTGAATTTTTTTTAGGCAATTGTTTTAAAAACGCAACTTTTGTAGCTGCCCCAGGGAGGGTTTCGGATGAATAAACTTGGCCATTTTTAAGGTATATCAATTTAGCATCCATGCCTGTAAACCCGCCATACGAACCAATTGCTATATGTTTTTTGGGCAATTGAGAGGTTCTTGTATAATTGTGCTTGCACGATGCACTCAAAAGAAATAAAAGTGAGAGATAGAGTGATGATATTTTCAAATCGCGTACAATTTCTTTTAAAGCTAATACCTGGTCAAAGATTATATAATTAATTTGTATGGCCAAGCCCAGTGATGCCAAGTTTTAACAATTTCTTATTTTAAGTTTTTAAGCAAAAATCATAGATAAGTAGACTAAGAATGAATTGTAAAAATATTTTAAGGTACAATATTGCAAAAAAAATCCTGAGCGGTAAGATTGCCTCTCAGGATTTTAAGCTTTGGATAATTGCCTGTTTAAAATGGTAAATTTTCGTCCAATTCACCAACTTCGGCGTGCACTGCTTTAGGCGCTCCTGCTAATAAAAACTCATTCACAATAATTTCTGAATAATATTTTTTGGTACCATCTTTAGCCTCATAACTGCGATTGCTTATGCGCCCCTCAATAGATAACTTGTCCCCTTTGTTCACATATTTTTCGATTACATCTACAGGTTTGCCCCAAACCGAAAGGTTATGCCAGGTGGTTTCGTCCACCCAATTGCCTTTGTTGTCTTTTCGTTTTTCGGTGGTAGCTAACGAAAATTTTGCATTTTTTGTGCCGTTTTCTAAGGTTTTCACTTCAGGCTCTTGGCCTACATTGCCATAAAGGCGAACGGAATTTCGTAAGGTGTTCATGATTTTTTTAATTTAGTTGTATAAATAAATATTTAAGTCCTTTCCAATTTTTTTCTGAAAGGCCAAACAAAGGTCTCTAAACACGCTATCTCGATTCGGTTAAAAAATAATTACAGTCTTTTATAACTATTTGTAACCAATTATTGTCGGAAAAATAATTAATGTTATATTTGTTTGAACCTTTAATAAACTTACTTATGGACATCAGGACTTGTTTGGATTGTCAATCTAAACTCTTAGGCCGAACTGATAAGAAATTTTGTTGTGACGCCTGTCGAAATAATTTTAACAACCGACTGAACAGCGATAGTACGGCGCAAATGCGCAATATTCATAATATTCTTCGGAAAAACAGACGCATACTTCACGATTTAGTTCCTACCGAATCTGGAAAGGCTTCGATTACCACAAAAAAGTTAATCACTTTTGGATTCAACTTCGATTATATCACCCATTTTTTGACCACCAAAACCGGAAACACCTATTATTTCTGTTTCGAATATGGGTATAGAAAATTAGATGACCATTATTGTGTATTGGTAAAAAAAATAAGTGTTTGATGGGCAAATCTTAATAAAACCGAGAATGGTTTTGAAACAACAAAGATTTTTATTGACCATTGACAGCAAAGCAAAATTATCCCTTATCGAAAGCACTCCTTTGGACTTCCCGGTCGTTGTTTCACCTGAATAACCTTGTGAATGGGAAGTGGTCACGTCAACTTAACAACTAAAACTCTTGCCTCAAATATCTTAATTATCCTTACAATTAATTTTCCCTATTTAGAAAATGCCAAAATCAGCTTATTTTTGTGTAGAAGTGTATAATAATAAATCTTGATATGAAATATATAGTGGAAATTGCTGACAATAAAACTGAAATTGCTGAAGCATTTTTTAAGTCTGTTTCTTTTATAAAAAACGTTAAACAGGTAGCGGTTGATGAGATAACCAATCCTCTTATTCTTCAAAGCATTGAGAATTACGAAAAAAATAGAATAAAACCGACATCCCTTAATTTGAAGGAATTAAGAGAAATGGTCAATGCGTGAGATTTATTTTATGCCAAAAGCCTGGCAAGATTTGGGCTGGTGGGTTAAAAATGATTTGAAGACAGTAAAAAAAATTTATACCCTTTTAGAAAATACATCTAAAACACCTTTTTCGGGCCTTGGTCAACCCGAGCCTCTCAAAGCCAATTATAGCGGATATTGGTCTCGCAGAATTAGTCTTGAACATAGGCTTGTTTATAAGGTTGAAGATTTACAGATTGTAGTTCACTCACTTTATGGTCATTATCAGAGTTGATAATTCTCTTGAATGGCGATCCTGTTTTTACCATTTCTACTAATTTTTTTTGATAATATTGGGCAAACTTTCTTCACCAGCTTTCTGAATATTATTTAATATTGTATCCTTCATTTAGTGCCAATGCAACCTATAAAAACTGTAGCTGAATTTAAAGCCGAAGGCAAAGAACCTGAAATTGTTTTTTGGGTAGGCTGTGCAGGGAGTTTTGACGAACGTGCCCAAAAAATAACTAAATCATTTGCCAAAATATTACAGCATTGCAAGGTAGAATTTGCCATACTTGGCCCCGAAGAAAGTTGCACAGGCGACCCAGCCAAACGTGCCGGAAACGAATTTTTATTTCAAATGCAAGCCGCCAATGCCATTTCAATTCTAAATGGCTATAATGTTAAAAAAATAGTTACCGCCTGCCCTCATTGTTTCAATACTATAAAAAATGAATATCCAAACTTGGGTGGCAATTATGAAGTTGTACACCATACGCAACTGATACAAGACTTGATAGATACTGGCAGGCTAAAATTTGAAGGGGGCGCTTTTAAAGGAAAAAAAATTACCTATCACGATTCTTGCTATTTAGGCCGAGCTAATAATGAATATATTGCTCCTCGAAAAATATTAGAAGCCCTCGACACCGAACTGGTAGAAATGAAACGCTGCCGAAAAAACGGTTTGTGTTGTGGCGCAGGAGGAGCACAGATGTTTAAGGAAGCCGAACAAGGCACTAAAGAAATAAATATTGAACGAAGCGAAGAAGCATTAGCCACTGGCGCTTCGATTATTGCTTCAAACTGCCCCTTTTGTATGACCATGTTGAGCGATGGGCTCAAGCATGAAAATCGCGAAGATCATGTACAAGTGCTCGATATAGCTGAATTGGTGGCCAAAGCAAAGGATTTATAATACCAACATGAAGCACATTCCTGTTAAAAGTATATTAATCGGGATATTAAGTTTTTTGGTCTGTATAAATCTTTACAAATCAATCTCATTGTATTCGCATCCCGACTCGCCTTATGATGCACGAAATATTTTTTTGGCCGGCAAAATGTGGTTAAAACATCAAAATCCATATAACGATAGCTTGCTAAAGTTGGAATGGCAGCAAACGGCATCGTTTTATGATATTGCATCTACAAAAGCGCCCGGATTTAAAGATTGCGGAATGATTTACCCCTTTTGGTCTATTCCAATGCTTTATCCTTATTTTGCTAGTATTTGGCCAATTTCAAAACTACTTATTTTATTTTTAAGCGGCATCTTCCTTTTGACGCTCGCCTATTTTACTTATAAATCGTTTGCCGAAGTTGGCTTAAGTTTCGCCTTATGCCTCCTCATACTTTTGGCATTCAAATCGTCACTAATAGCGGTGGCCTTAGGACAGCCATTGCTCATGAGCATGGCATCTATTATGGTCTCTTGGTATTTTTACCAAAAAAACAAAGACACCCTTTCAGGACTATTTTTAGGAGTGGCTTTTGTAAAAATAACCCTATGCCTCCCTTTTGTGCTTTTATTTATGCTAAGCAAAAAATGGAAATTATTAGCTTATTCGGCTTTAATACCTGTTATGGGCGCTCTTGTTTTTTATAGCCAAGCCGGGCATTTTTATTGGGCCGAAATGGCTCAAAACATAAACCAACAGATGCAGATAAACTATGCCGGCCATACAATTACGGCCGTCAATACCAACCTTACCGAATTAGGAATCCTGCTCAATTATTTTGGCGGGGTATCGTATTCGTTTCTTTCTATTTTCAACCCAAGTATGATTATCATAGGTTCGCTGGGTTTAATGTGGTGTTACTCGAAAAACTATATGAATGCTGCTGAATTATTAGCTTTACTAATAGTGTGGCATTTTTTATTTAGCTACCATCTCATTTACGATTGCATACTCTTAATTTTTTTAATCCCATTATTCAAAAACAGGAGAATGTTTAATTGGGTTTGGATGCTGTTGTTGTGCCCTTTGTTTTTGCCCATAAATGGGATATTTAAATCCATAGCTTGGATTCATTTTCATTTACCAATTGCTTTATTAAGCTTATTTTTGAATTTAGTTTATGTATGCTACCGAAACCATACAATCCGAGCTCTTTAAGGATTTTCACCCCAATTCAAAAATTTGGATTTATACTGCCGAGCGCGTTCTGAAGCCATCGGAAATCGAGTCTATTAATACCCTAATTTTTGCGTTTACCAAAGATTGGACCGCTCACAACCAGGCTCTCAAAGCAAGTGGTACCGTAATGAATAATCGTTTTATTATTTTGGCTGTTGACGAAACGCAGGCCAATGCTAGCGGATGCAGCATCGACAAGTCCATACATTTTATTAAATCAATAGAAACCTCCTATTCTTTGAATTTATTTAACAGGTTGTCGCTGATTTATATGGATCGTGAAGTTCAAAAATTAAGTGCCCTTTCGGATTTGCCAAAAAAAATAGCCGATGGCGAAATTCTTAAATCTACCTTAATTTTCGACACTACGCTCACGCAATTAGGAAAATTTCGATCCGAATTTATGAAAGAAGCCGGCCAAAGTTGGGTGCTTAAATTTTTTAAATAAGAGCAATTCTAAAAGACGACTGCGCAAACATTAGATAGGCAGATAAAGATGAAAAGACAGCCAACACTTCAGCAAAACAAAAAGAGATTCAAGCCAACACACAAATTCGAATCATTCACGAACTCCATTAAAAACAATAAGTATAGTGAGTAAACCAACGCTTTTGCAGCACATTTAATTTTGCCTCACGTTAGCTATCGGAACACCCAAAACCCATCTACCACCCAACAAATGGACTGGTGATAATTTGAGAGTAGATATGAATGTAACAGAACTTAAAAACATAACTTAGCGACTTAAAAAAGAGAATATATAATGTTTGAACAAACCTTTAAAAATATAGACGACATACTTCATAAGGACGCAGGTTGCGGAAGTGAATTGGATTATGTAGAGCAGACTTCTTGGGTTTTGTTCCTTAAATATTTGGACGACTTGGAGAAAGACAAAGCCACAGCAGCCGAACTAAGTGGTAAGACTTATACCAACATTATTGCAAAAGAATTTCAGTGGACGATTTGGGCAACGCCCAAAGACAAAGATGGCAAACTTGACCACCACAAAGCATTAACTGGCGATGACCTTGCCGATTTTGTGAACATTAAATTGTTCCCATACCTCAAAAAATTTAAAGCCGATGCCGAAAGTGCAGATACCATTGAATATAAAATAGGTGAGATTTTTAGTGAACTAAAAAACCGCATACAAAGCGGCTACAATTTACGAGAGGTAATTAACCGCATTGACGAACTGCGTTTTAGAACCCACGCTGAAAAGCACGAAATGAGCCACCTATATGAGGACAAGATAAAAAATATGGGTAACGCTGGGCGTAATGGTGGGGAATATTACACGCCACGACCTTTGATTAAAACCATAGTAAAAGTGGTAGCCCCCGAAATAGGACAAAAAATTTATGACGGTGCAGTAGGTTCAGCGGGTTTCTTGGTAGAAGCCTTTGAATATTTAAAACACAGCAAAAAACTTACCACCGCCGATGTTACCACCTTGCAGAAAAAAACTTTTTACGGAAAAGAGAAAAAATCATTGGCTTACATTATTGGCACAATGAATATGATTTTTCATGGTATAGAGGCACCAAACATTGTGCATACCAATACCCTTGCCGAAAACCTTGCCGACATACAGGAAAAAGACCGTTACGATATAGTGTTGGCTAATCCTCCATTTGGCGGAAAAGAACGTGCAGAGGTGCAACAAAACTTCCCTATAAAAACTGGCGAAACGGCCTCTTTGTTTTTGCAGCACTTTATTAAAATACTAAAAGCAGGCGGCAAAGCAGGTGTTGTAATTAAGAATACTTTTTTGAGCAATACCGACAATGCCTCTGTGAGTTTGCGAAAGTTGCTGTTGGAAAATTGCAACCTGCATACCGTATTGGATTTGCCAGGCGGAACATTTACAGGTGCAGGCGTAAAAACGGTAGTGTTGTTTTTTGAAAAAGGCAGCAGCACCAAAAAAGTTTGGTTTTACCAACTGAACTTGGATAGAAACCTTGGCAAGACCAATGCCCTGAACGAAAAAGATTTGGCTGAATTTGTATTACTACAACAAACAAAAGGAGAAAGTGAAAACTCTTGGAGCATATATGTAAAAGACATTGACCAAACAACCTTTGACCTAAGTGCTAAAAACCCTAATAAAAAAGCAGAAGTTGCCTTACGCCAACCGCAGGAGATATTAGAAGAAATGAAAGCTCTAGATAAAGAAAGTGCGGGCATTTTAAACTCAATTTTGGAATTGATATGAGCAAAAATCAACTAACACTTTCAACTATCGAAAACCACATTTTTACTATAAGAGAAATGCAGGTGATGATTGACCGTGATTTAGCTGAAATGTATAAGGTGGAAGTAAAAAGATTAAATGAGCAAGTAAAAAGAAACATTGATCGTTTCCTTGAAGTATTTCGATTTCAATTAAATGACCTTGAAACAAATGAACTGGTCGCAAATTGCGACCGGTTCAAAATGAAGGTGGCAGAAGGGTTGAACGCCAAGTGGAATTCTACAACCTCGATGTAATCATCTCATTAGGGTACCGTGTAAAATCAAAACAAGGCACATAGTTTAGAATATGGGCAAACCACGTCTGAATTAGGATTTTTAAGATTAATAGATAATAGGATTAAAAAGAAAGAGAATGAAATACGAAGAAATAACGCATAAAATTATTGGCTGTGCAATGAAAGTACACGGCACTTTAGGCAATGGCTTTCAGGAAGTCATTTACCAAAGGGCATTGGCCATTGAAATGCAAAAACAAGATTTGGGGTTTCAGCGAGAAATGGAAATGACTATATGCTATGAAGGCATAGACATTGGTACACGCAGGGTTGATTTTTTTGTAGAAGAAAATATAATGGTTGAACTAAAGGCCTTGACAAAATTGGAAGATGTGCATTTGGCACAGGCAATGAATTATTGCCAAGCCTATAACCTGCCCATTGGATTGCTGATAAATTTTGGTGCAAAAAGTTTAGAATTTAAAAGAGTATACAACATCAATCATCCTGAAAACAAAGATTATGTCAAATAAAATCCTAAAATCAACAAATCTTAAAAATCCTAATTCTGACTAAAATGGATAAAAACTCGGTAACAAATATTTTAAACTCTATTTTGGAACTTATATGAAACAAGGTTGGGAAATAAAAAAGTTGGGAGACGTTTGTGATATAGTTAATGGCTCAACGCCATTAAGAACAAACAAAGATTTTTGGGAAGGAGGGGATTTCCCTTGGTTTACTATTGATGATATTAGAGAACAGGGAAGAATTATTAGCGATACAAAACAAAAAGTTACACAAGCAGCACTTAAAAAACTAAGAGTTTTACCAGTAGATGCTATACTTCTTTGTTGCACTGCATCTATTGGAGAGTATGCAATTACTGAAATTGAGTTGACAACAAATCAGCAGTTCAATGGATTGGTCATAAAAAGCAAAAAGGAATGTATCCAATGTTCCTTTTGTATTTCAGTTCTACCTTAAAAGATACATTATCAAATTTAAGTGGAAAAGCAACAATTGACTTCATCCCAATTAGCAGATTGAAGGATATTGAAATCCCCCTTCCATCTCTTCCCGAGCAACAACGCATAGTAGCCATATTAGATGAAACCTTTGCCGCCATAGCCAAGGCAAAAGCCAATGCCGAACAAAATCTCAAAAACGCCAAGGAACTTTTTGAAAGTTATTTGAAAGCAGTTTTTGAGAACAAATTGCACGGTTCAAAATTTGAAACTTTAGACAGCCTTTGCGAACTTATTGTTGATTGTGAACATAAAACTGCACCCACACAAGAAACAGGCTATCCATCAATACGGACGCCTAATATTGGAAAAGGTGTTTTGATTTTAGAAGGTGTTAATAGAGTTTCAGAAAAGACATATAATGAATGGACAAGACGTGCAATTCCGCAAGGAGATGATTTGATTTTAGCGAGGGAAGCACCAGCAGGTAACATTGCTGTAATACCAGAAAATGTAAAAGTTTGCTTAGGACAAAGAACAGTATTGATTAGACCTAAAAAGAATAAACTAATATCAAAATTCTTAGCCCATTTAATTCTTTCAAAGGATGTGCAAGAGCAATTATTATCACATTCAACAGGTGCGACAGTTGAGCATATCAATATGAAAGATATTAGGGCTTTTAAAATTTACAATCTTTCACCGTTAAAAGAACAACAAACCATTGTTCAAAATTTGGAAGCACTTTTAACCGAAACCCAAAAATTAGAAGCCATATATCAGCAAAAAATAAATGATTTGGAAGAACTCAAAAAATCCGTTTTGCAAAAAGCGTTTAGCGGGCAATTAACTTGTAGAGAGCCTGCCGTGGCAAAAACAGCAACTAGTAATTTATCGTGAAAATACGTATTTTTACATATGTTTTCACGGTAAATATAAAAGCATAAAATGATAAACCAAACCACAAAAGATAAAATTGCGGCATTGCACCAGCAATACATATACTTGGCAACGGGCAATGAGCCTTTGCTGAAAGAAATAGCCCTAGCCGAAATTCCTGAAATGGTTTACAACTCCAACGCTATCGAAAACTCAACACTTACCTTAGAAGACACCGAAAAAATTCTTTCGGGTAGCAGTTTAGAGCGAAAAGTAAATGTACGTGAGGTGTACGAAGCCAAAAACTTGGCAAAACTCACCGAAACCGAATTAGAAAAAAACAAATCCAAATTTAACATCAAACTCATTTTAAGTTTGCATAAAACCTTGCTCACCCACATTGACGACAACATTGCTGGTCGTTTTCGCAGTGGCAAAGAATGGGTACGGGTTGGCAATCACTTGGGTGCAAATCCGCAGTTTGTACCTACACTTATGCAAGAGTT
Organism: Chitinophaga pinensis; assembly: GCA_945878925.1. GTDB lineage: Bacteria > Bacteroidota > Bacteroidia > NS11-12g > UBA9320 > JABWCE01. The sequence continues at coordinate 32,399 of CAMDXE010000001.1, read as the reverse complement.
GGTGAACAATTACAACCAAAATAAAACCAGCTATTTTTTAGATTCCATTGCACACTTTCATGCAGAGTTTGAAACCATTCACCCTTTTGTTGACGGTAATGGACGAATAGGGAGAGTGCTTATAAACTTACAGTTAATGAATGCAGGTTTACCGCCTATAATCATTCAAAACAAAAGCAAGCATACCGAATACTATCCCATGTTTACCAATTACCGGTCAACTATGAAATTTGGTGGTTTTACCCAGTTATTTGCCTTGCTGTTGCAAGAAACATTACACAAACGCATAACCATACTTACGGCAAAAAAAATAATTCCACTTTCAATATGGGCTTCGCAAAAAGCCATAAAACCAAACGTGGCTGCCAATAAAGCCAAAAGGCAAACCATTCCCGCCTTTCGCATGCGTGAAAAATGGATGATTGCAGAAGAATATAAACCAACCGAACAATGAACGAAGCAGAAACAAGAGCTGAACTTATTGACCCCAAGCTAAAAGAAAACGGCTGGGATGCTAAGGCAAATGCCGATGTAAAGGTACATCGCGAATATCCAATTGCACCAGGCAAAATACAAGTGGGAGGCAAACGCAAAAATCCAAAGTTTGCTGATTATGTATTGGCATATAAAGGTCGGAAATTAGCTATAGTTGAAGCAAAGAGCGATGCGTGCGTGGTTGGTGAAGGTGTACAACAAGCAAAGGACTATGCCGAGAAATTAAAAATCGAGAATGCTTATGCTGCAAACGGAAAAGAGATTTATTATATCAATATGGAAACTGCTGCCGAATCTTCGGCAGAAAATTTTCACACACCAGACGAATTATGGAAGATTACTTTTCCGGTAAAAAACGATTGGCAAAATAAGTTTTCCATTTTACCATATGAAGATGTTGGTGGTTCAAAAGGCACACGGTTTTATCAGGAAACAGCCGTTGAAAAAACAATGGATGCCATCTCTAGTAAACAAAATCGCATTTTACTTACTCTTGCTACCGGCACCGGAAAAACATTCATCGCCTTTCAAATAGCCTGGAAACTTTTTCAAACTCGCTGGAATACAAGTTACGAAGCATCTCGCCGACCTCGCATCTTGTTTTTAGCTGATAGAAACATTCTGGCAGACCAGGCATATAACGCATTTTCTGCTTTCCCAGAAGATGCGCTTGTGCGTATTAGTCCAAAAGAGATAAAGAAAAAAGGTGTAGTTCCAACAAACGGAAGTATCTTCTTTACTATTTTTCAAACGTTTATGAGCGGTCCGAACGACACGCCCTACTTCGGTTCATATCCTAAAGATTATTTTGATTTCATTATCATTGATGAGTGTCACCGTGGTGGCGCAAATAATGAAAGTACATGGAGAGGCATTCTCGAATACTTTTCTCCAGCAGTTCAAATTGGGTTAACTGCCACTCCCAAACGCAATGAAAATGTGGACACCTATAAATATTTTGGTGATCCTGTATATTCTTATTCTCTTAAGGATGGGATTAACGATGGTTTCCTTACTCCGTTTAAAGTAAAACGAGTAACAACTTCGTTGGATGAGTACACCTATAAATCGGACGATAACATTATGGAGGGCGCTATTGAAGAAGGCAAAACATACAAAGAAGCCGATTTCAATAAAATAATAGAGATTAAAGAACGTGAAGCTAAACGGGTTAATATCTTTATGGATTTAATTAACCAAAAAGAGAAGACCATCGTTTTCTGTGCAACGCAAGATCACGCTGCAGCAGTAAGAGATTTGATAAATCAATACAAACAAAGTAAGGATACAAACTATTGTGTACGTGTAACAGCTAATGACGGTGAGCGTGGAGAGCAATATTTGCGTGAGTTTCAGGATAACGAAAAAACGATCCCGACAATTTTAACAACATCGCAAAAGCTTTCAACAGGGGTTGATGCCCGAAATATCAGGAACATTATATTAATGCGGCCAGTAAACTCAATGATTGAGTTTAAGCAGATTGTTGGGCGAGGCACACGCCTCTTTGATGGCAAAGACTTCTTTACGATATATGATTTTGTGAACGCCTACCACCATTTTAACGACCCCGAATGGGATGGTGAGCCGGAAGAACCTGTAACTGAAACCAATAAACCAAAGCCAGAATTGGATGATCGTATAGTAATAGATATTGATGTACCTTATGAACCAAAAGTAAAACTGAAGATAAAATTGCGGAACGGGAAAGAACATCAGATTACACATTCTGTTCAAACTTCATTTTTCAGTGCCGATGGAACACCCATTACCACACAAGAATTTCTAACTAATTTATACGGATCGATCCCTGAATTTTTTAAAAATGAAGAAGAACTTCGAAAAATTTGGTCGGTACCAAATACCCGAAAAGCATTGCTCGACAAAATGGAAGCGGCCGGATTCGGCAAAGAGGAGCTTGCCCAATTGCAAAAAGTAGTGGATTGTGAAAAAAGTGATCTATTCGATGTATTGGAATATCTATCTTTCTCTGTTGCCCCAATTACTAGAGAACACCGAGTAGCAATTGCTCAAAATAGAATCTTTGCTTTGTTAGATAGCAATCAAAAAGAATTCATCGAATTTATACTCAGCAAATACATTGAAACTGGTGTGGAAGAACTTGACCAAGATAAATTACCAATCTTGCTGATAAATAAATATCAATCGTTAGAAGACGCAAAAGACATATTAGGTGATGTTGCAAACATTAGTTCGTTGTTTATAGAATTTCAGAAACATTTATATCAACAAAAAGTAGCTTAGTGATAGCAGTTAAAATATATATTTCTGACCTTCGAACTATTTTGGTGCAAACTCGACACGACAGGCCTATGACCAAAAAGAAAGACCGCTTGTAACAAAGTCTTGGCAAAAAAGCGGGTTCAATGGTTCTAGAAACAAAAACGGCGAATGCTTAACAAGACGCCGTTTCGAGCGCCTCCATAATACTTTCAAAAAGCAGTTTACCGTCTGAGTTAAAAAGCAAATCGTTGGCGCAGCGTTCGGGATGCGGCATCATTCCAAATACATTTTTCCCTTTATTGCAAACGCCCGCAATATTGTTTAAGGAGCCATTGACGTTGGCCTCCTCTACTATTTGGCCGTTTTGATTGCAGTAATAAAACAAAACCTGATCGTTGGCTAAAATTTCGGCCAATGTGTTCTCGTCGGCATAAAATCGGCCTTCGCCATGGGCAATTGGAATTTTTAGAATATCGGTTTTGCTAATTTTTTGAGTAATTGGCAAACTGGTGTTGGCTGGTTTTAAAAACAAATTATCACAAATAAATTTGCGATTTGTATTGCGCAATAATGCACCTGGCAATAAACCTGCTTCGCAAAGTATTTGAAATCCATTGCAAATGCCCATCACGTAACCCCCACGACTCGCAAATTCGGTAATGGATTGCATTATTGGGCTATAACGAGCAATAGCACCGCTTCGCAAATAATCGCCGTATGAAAAGCCTCCAGGTAAAAAAATAAAATCGCAGCCCTTCAAATCTGTTTCTTTGTGCCAAAGCTCCACAACTTCAGCTCCATTTAAGCGCTGTAAAACGTCAATTAAATCATGATCGCAATTAGATCCTGGAAAGATAACCACACCAAATTTCATGCCTACAAAATTAAGGTAAATTTTTTAACCTGACGGGATTTCAAAACCGCTTAAGATTTGCTCTCTTCTAAAGCCTCCCAATACAGTGCAGCCCTTCTGGTGTGGGGTATAACAATTGTTCCCCCCACAATATTTGCAATGGCAAATGTCTCAAAAATTTCGGCTTTGCTTGCTCCAATTTCAAAACATTTACCTAAATGATAACTTATACAATCATCGCAACGCAAAACCATGCTGGCTACCAAACCCAAAAGTTCTTTTGTTTTTACCGGCAAGGCCCCTTCGGCATAGGTATTTGTATCTAAATTAAATAAGCGCTTTAACACTAAATTGTCGCCGGCCATTATCGCTTCATTGCCTTTAGATCGGCCTTCGTTAAATTCTTTTATCATGTTTTGAATATGAGATTTTTTTGACCTTGATTTTGAATTATTAGTAAATTGAAATTTTGTGATTTTTTATGTTTAAAACTTTAAACTAAGAACATCATAGATTGTATTCAATCTATTTCCCAAAATATTTTGTATTGTATTTTCTATTCAATTGCTTTTGAGTGTCGTCCAAATCAATGGGCCTTCCATCAATCCATGCACGTGTTACTTTTGATGATTTCATATCCAGGATATCGCCTTCGCTTACAATGATGGTTGCACTTTTGCCTACCTCAAGTGTCCCATATTTATCGCTTATTCCTAATATTTCTGCAGTGTTTTTTGTTATTGCCATCAGGGCCTGCTCGGCAGTAAGCCCGAAGGCCACCGATGTGCCCGCTTGAAAAGGTAAATTGCGCTGCTGCCATGCCGATACGTCTGCCAAACAATAAAGCACGCCTGAATCATGCAAAATTTTTGGCATTTTATAAGGCAAATCAATATCATCGTCGGGCAACGAAGGCAAATTATGGGTTCTTATTAAAATTACTGCAATCTGATTATCTCTCAAAAATTTGGTAATCAGATGGCTTTCATCTCCTCCTACTATTACGGGCTTAATGCCATAGCGCTGCATAAATTGAACGGCACTAATCATTTCCCTGGCTCCATCGGTATGAACAAATACTTTCTTGGTTCCACCGAAAACACCTCTAAAAGCTTCGAGTTTTAAATTAACCTCCATCCCTTTGCTGCTGCAATACGATTTTGCATCGCTAAAAATTTTGTTCATGGCATTAATCGCCATCTCTATTTGGCCTTTTTCGGCTTCGCTTGATTCGGCTCCCCATCCAAATTGTAGCGACATTCGAGGCCAATTAATATGTAAGGCATCGTCAACTTTTATGGCCGCATCTTCCCAGTTCCAAGCATCCAATTGCACCACCGACGATTGGCCTGAAATATTGCCGCCCGAAGGGGTTATTTGGGCCAAAAGTATGCCATTGCTTCTTAGGGTTGGAATAACTTTTGAGTCGGTATTATAGGCTATAAGGCTGCGAATATTAGCATTATTCTGCCCTACTTCATTATAATCGCGCGTTGACCGTATGGCGTCTACTTCATTTAATCCAAGGGTTGTATTTGGCGCTATTAATCCTGCGTAAACGTGTTTGGCCAAAAATATTTTATGATCTGGAAAATCTTTTGGGGCACGAAAACTATCAATAGCGGTTATAATGCCTTTATCAAATCGCAAGGAGGCGTTGGTATATACTTTGCCATTGCCAATATGAAGTGTTCCTGCCATAATCCAAACCTTACTATTTTCGATGGCGGCAGGTGAGGGCACTTGAGCCTTGGCCAAAGTTGACGCCAACACCAATCCTATAAATATGTTCTTCATTTCTAATTTCATTATCTTAATTTTCGCTATCACAGTGGTATTCAGGTTCAAGTGTTTTTCCTGCTTTTCGGGTACTTTCTCCCTTCTTTTTTGCTTTAAGCATGTCGTTAATTATTCGTTGCCGCTCCTTGCTTATTTCAAGGCGTTTTTTTGCATCTTCTGTTCGGTCAAAATATATTTTCCCATCAATCCAAGTGGTTTGGGGTTTCGAATAATTACTCAAAGGCTGTCCATCCCAAAGCACCAAATCGGCGTCCATTCCAATGCGTATTTGCCCCACCCGATTGTCGATATGAAGCATTTTTGCCGGATTGGTGGTAACCATATTTAGCGCATCTATTTCTGATACATCGCTATACTTGATGGCCTTGGCTGCTTCTTGATTTAAACGACGGCCCATTTCAGCATCGTCGCTATTGATGCCCGTTAAAACGCCTACTTTTTGCATAATTCCCGGATTGTAGGGGATGGCATCAACCACTTCGTATTTGTAACCCCACCAATCGGAAAACGTGCTGGCAGCTACTCCGTGATTTTTCATTTTATCGGCTACTTTATACCCTTCTAAAATATGCGTAAACGTGTTTACCTTAAACCCAAAACTATCGGCCAAATGCATCAGCATATTTATTTCGGATTGCACATACGAATGACAGGTTATAAAACGCTTGGCATTTAAAATTTCTAAAAGGGCTTCTAATTCCAAATCAGTACGGTAGCCTATTGTTTTTTTAAGATCGCCATAGGCTTTGGCTCGCATAAATCCATCTTGAAATACTTGCTCAACACCCATTCGAGTTTGAGGAAACCTTATGGTATTAAAATCGCCCCAATTGCTCTGTTTTACATTTTCGCCCAAGGCAAATTTTATGAATCGATGGTCGTTTGGAAATTTTAGGTTTTCGGGGGCTTCGCCATATTTTAATTTTATCAAAGCAGTTTGCCCGCCAATAGCATTGGCCGAGCCGTGCAACAGATGCGAGGTAGTAACGCCTCCCGCCATCTGCCTATAAATATTCACATCTTTGGCATTGATAACATCTTCAATTCTTACTTCACTGGTTATGGATTGAGTGCCTTCGTTTACCCCTTTTGAAATGGCAATATGGCTGTGTTCATCTATTATGCCAGGAGTAAGGTGCATTCCGGTGCCATCAATTTTCACAGCGCCTTGGTTTATCAATCCTTTACCTAAACCTATTATCTTTCCATCTTTTATCAATACATCTGTATTTTCTAATTTACCTTGACTGCCGCAAGTCCATACCGTGGCGTTTGCTATTAAATAGGATAATTCCTTAGGCAAATTATATTGCCAAGGCAGAGCATATTTGGGCACCAAAGCTTCTGTTTTTTTCTTAATCGAATCGGTAGGAACATCTGCAGGGCCTATATAAACAGCCGAAAAAGTCATGGGTTTGCCCAACGAATCGCTAGAGATTAGGGTAATGTTATTTCCAGTTTTATAGCCTGAACCATTCGAAAATTTACCATTTTTTAAGGTAAGTTGATAGGTGATAAATCCATTTTTTAGACTGAGTTTGAGTTCACCTTTTGTTTTTGGCTGAAACTCGGCCTTTGGTTGCCACGATTTGCCATTGATATTTATGGTATAAGTGGAATCGTTGAAAGCTAAATTATATTTTCCCGAGTAATTAGAATTTTGCCAATCGATGTTTACATTTTGTTTTCCTAAAACCCAGTTTTCTAAAATAGTAGTCCCTTCTTTAAATACATTGCCATCGGTGATAATAAAATTTGCAAATTTCCCAACTTCAAGGGTTCCGTAAAGCGCTTCCATTTTTAAAACTTTTGCCGGATTGGTGGTAAGCGCCCTCAAAGCATATTCCTCCGTCAAACCATTTGCAATCGATTTATAAATATTGGTCCAAAATTTATCATATTTTTTCAATCCCGCCAAAGTCATCGAAAATTCAATGCCCTTATTGTATACCATTACAGGGTTAAAAGGCGCCATTTCCCAATGTTTTAGTTCGGTGAGGCCAATCAATCGCGCATCCAAGGGGTCTTCTACATCAAAAGCCTCAGGAAAATTAAGGGGAAGTATAAGATGCGTATTGGTACGTTTTACCTCGTCGATAAATTGGTATTCGTCGCCATTTCCTTTGAGCGTATATTGAATTCCAAATTCATCCCCAATTTTATCGGCCCTTAGCAAATCTTGTACATCGCCGGTTTCAAAAAAATGTGGCATTCCCTGGCTTAGCTTATAGTTTTTTAAGGAAAGGTCTATTTCATTTTCTTTGGCTCCCATGGCCCATTTCGAGTCGCAATAAAATTGCCGTAGAAGAGCGATGCTTCCCATTAAACTCGACGGATAATCTTGGGTGGAATTGCCTTTATTAAACGAAAAATAATGTCCATAGCTTGAATTAATGATCATTTTTTGCTCTGTTTCATTGCCTAAGGCCACCACTAAACCTGTGCCTCTTGCTATGCCATTTTGTTGATGACAAACTGCCAATCCAAAGCCTAAATCGCGCATAGCTTTGGCTTCCTCTTTTTGAACCGAAAACACCTCCGAGGCTTTAACTTCGGGATGTATGGCCTCGTTCCAATACCATGCTCCTTTTTTTGAACTTAAAAACTGCGGCCCACGTTCATTTGCTTTATTTTGAGCTTTTGCTACTCCGTATTCCGACCACAAATCGATAAACGAAGCGTAAACCCACTTGCCGTGAAGATCAATAATTTTGGCTTCTTTTGGAATAATTAAGGCGGGTCCTGCTGCAATTATTTTTGCATTTTGTATAATTAGTGTGGCATTTAAAACTTTGGTTTGAGGATCTTTAATCAGCGTACAATTGGTAAAAGCAGTTATGCCTTCGAATGCATCGACTACTCCGTTTTGTGGAACCCTAATTTGAGCCCAAACCATAAAGCCCGAAACGAGCAGGTAAAGTGTTAAAAATTTTTTAATCAAATACATTATCTGTTATTATCAAATCTTGATTATTATTTATGAAAGGCAATGCCTTGCGCTTTTAGTATCGAATTAACTTTCCAGGCATAATATCCTAAATAAACGAAACAGGCTACCCCAACCAAATAGCTCCACTGTATTCCTAATAAATTATCTTCGGCTAGCACCCCTTGCAATAAGCTTATAAATCCTCCACCCATAATCATCATTATCAAAAAACTTGACCCTTGATTGGTGTGTTTGCCAAGTCCCGAAATGGCTAAGGTAAAAATACATGGCCACAGGGTGCTGCAAAACAAACCAACGCTTATAAATGCATACACGCTTACCATGCCCGATCCAAGCATACCAACGCCTAAAGCTACAATTCCTAATATCGAAAAAATAAATAATTGGCGTGCCGGATTGCCCTTGCTGGCTATATCGGCTCCTATTAAGGCTAAAATAACAAATCCATAAATATAAAAAGGTGTAAGATCGTGGTTGGCAATTTTATTAACCATCAAAAAAACACCAAAGGCAATATATGGCATCAAAAAATTTAGGGTGGTTTTAAGGCCACCTTTGAGGTTGAAGGCGCCTACCGATGATGTCCAACGGCCAATCATTAAGCTGGCCCAAAACAATGAAATATAAGGGGCCACTCGGTCGGCTGTCATTCCTACTTCTTGCTTCATAAATTCGGATAAATTGCCGGCTGTAGAAACCTCGACGCCTACGTATAAAAAAATGGCAATCATTCCTAAAACAAGTTGAGGGTATTTAAGAGCATTGGCACGGTCGGTTTTTGAAACATTATTTTCTTGAACTTCCGCGGGTTCATCAACGCTAATTTTATTGGGTATAGATGAAAATTTAAAGATCAAGGCAAAAACCAAAAATGCGGCTCCCAAAATTAAATAGGGTATTTTAATGCTTTCGATGCTTGCCACTGATGTTGTGCCGGTGGCAAGGGTTCCAAAAATGGCAAAACTTACCAAAAGCGGACCAATGGTGGTTCCTACATTATTAACTCCTCCGGCCAAACTTAGCCTTTGCGATCCTTTTGAAGGATCGCCCATCATTATCGTCAGCGGATTGGCAGCCGTTTGCTGCAGCGAAAATCCAAGCCCAACTATAAACAATCCACTTATCATTAATGGAAACGATGCGGTTTCGGCGGCTGGATAAAATAATAGCGTGCCTATGGCCGAAATAACCAATCCAAGTGCTATCCCATTTTTATAGCCTAAGCGATTAAGAATATCGCCCCCCGATGATTTGGAGATGAAATAGTAGATAAGCGAACCCACGGTATAGGCTACATAAAAGGCAAACGATATCATTTGCGATTGCCATTGCAGTAAATTTAATTTTTCTTTAAAGACCGGAATTAAAATATCATTGCTGGCGGCCACAAACCCCCAGAAAAAAAATACAGAAACAATTGTGACAAGAGCAGTGTTATTTTGTGTCGATTGGCTTTTTACCATAGTTTTAATTTTTTTGTTCTTAACGGACAAAGATATTCATTTAGACGAAAGAAAAAATGTTGGATGCGCAATCCTATTATGCCGCATTGGATGAAGCATTTAATTTTGAATTTGGATAAATCAATGATTGATTACTTATAATATTTTGCACCTTTGCCACTTCACTTGAACCTCAAAAACAAACACAAATATGCCTTCTGGATAATGCCTATTCTGGTGTATTTAACCGTATTTGGTTGTGCGCAGTTAATTGCTTTGGCTGGCAATTGCCATGGTTGGTGGGAGGTTTGTTGGTCGCGATGCGATTCGGGATTATATATCGAAATATCAAAAATTGGCCATACTCTAATCCCTTGCAATGCCGATAATGGATACGCTATTGGTTCGGGCAAATGGTGCGGCAATGCAGGCTGGGCGCCATTTTATCCCTTCTTAATTTACCTATTCAATTTTATTTCGGGAATCCCATCGAATGTATGCGGGCTTTTACTTTCCCATCTATTTTTTATAGCGTTTTTATACATGGTTGCTTCCATAAGCGCTCTGCATTCGTTTAGTTTTTCAAACCTGCTCACCTTGTTTTTGTGTGCTCTATGTCCTGGAGGTATTTATTTGTATAGTCTATATCCGCTTTCGTTGTTGGTTCTTCTAATAAGTATAATTTTTTGGTGTATACAAAACAACAAATATCGCTATGCCTTATTGCCAGCTTATCTTATAGCCCTTACTTATAGTTCGGCCATTATCATTTTCTTTTGTATGGGTGTGTACTGCATTTATTTGTGGAAGACCAACCGAACACACAAAAAACTTACCTTATTTTATGTTGATCTAGTAGAGCAATGGAAGGCTAAGCGCCCGTTTCGTTTAATCATAACTTATATTTTAATACCCGGATTATGCGGAATGCTAAGTTTATATTTTTATGATTGGATGGTAACCGGACATTGGAACGCCATGTATATGGTACAAAACAAGTATGGCCATTTACTTTACAGCCCTTTTAAAAATTTAGGCCAGCATTTTGGCCTATTTCAGGCCCATCTATTTAGGCCCGAAGCTTGGATCGATTTTCACAATATTTTCTTCTTTTTTGCCGTGCCGGTTTTGATTTATATCTTAACAAAAATAAAAAACGCATTAACCCCCTTGCTTATTATTTACACCTTAATTATGTGGTACATACCTTATAGTATAGGCGTCAATGTTTCGTTGTATCGAAGCATTGTGTTGCTAGCGCCGGTATTTGCTTTTATGCATCCGCTAAAAAATATTCATAAGATTGTCCTGTTAATAATTGCGGCTATATTTTATTATGCCATGGGTGTTTTATTTATTCTAAGCAAACTCCCTTAAATCTTATTCAATTCTATTGTATTTAACAGATAAAATCCTATTTTTGCAGCCCTGTTAAAAAATTGTGGATTCTTTAGCAAACTACAGCATAGAATTTGTAAAACTAAAACTAGGGCATAATAATTTTGATTATAAAATTAGCGATGCCTTTTTTAGCCTCAAAGAAAACTCATTATTTCAGCAGGGTAGTGTAAACGTTCATTTAAATATTGACAGAAAAGAAAGGCTAATAAACCTTGATTTTAAGGTAGATGGAATCGTAAAATCCGAATGCGATGTTTGTTTAGACTCATTGGATTTGACCGTTAACGGCGCCGAAACCATAGTGATAAAAATAAGCGACGAACCAAAGGAAAGCGACGGCGAAATCATTTATTTAAGCCCCAACGACCTTTCGATAAATGTTTACGATTATATTTATGAAATTATTTGCACCTGTATTCCAATGGTTAAAACCTGCGAGAACAATGCTAATAAAGTAAAAGCATGCAACGCTGAAATGTTAAATTTTTTATCAGCCAGCAGCGAAGAAAACAGTAATATTGAACCACAAACCGATCCCAGATGGGATAAGTTAAAAAAAATAAAAGACTAAAAAATGGCACATCCCAAACGCAAAATTTCGAGAACCCGCAGGGACAAACGAAGAACTCATGACAATCTTGAGTTTAAACAAATATTTACCGATCCTAAAACTGGCGACAACTCATTGTACCATCGCATAAATATGGAAACCGGTATTTACCGTGGGGTACAAGTTATTGAAGTGAAAACTTCTTAATTTATTAACCTAAAAAAAAACCTATGTCCCGTATCCGAATAGGATTAGATGCAATGGGCGGAGATTATGCTCCTGCCGAAGCCATTATAGGCGCATTTAAGGCAACAAGTCAGCCCGACTTTGCCAACGTGGATATTATTTTGGTTGGCGAAAAAAAAGCCATTGAGGATTCGCTCCTTGCCCTAAAAATAACATATCCTTTCGAGATTATCGACGCTCCCGATACCATTACCATGAGCGAACACCCTACTAAGGCCGTTTCTGCTAAGCGCAATTCGAGCATTATGGTTGGATTAAAAATGCTTATGGAAGGCAGGCTTGATGGATTTACCAGTGCAGGCAACACCGGAGCTATGATGGTGGGATCGCTTTATACCGTTAGAACTATAGATGGGATATTTCGCCCGGCCATATCCACCATTCTCCCTCGCCCATCGGGCAATCACGGTGTAATGTTGGATGTTGGAGCTAATGCAGATGTTAAACCCGATGTGTTGGTTCAGTTTGCCAATATAGGCACCATTTATGCCAAATTAATTATGGGCATCGAAAACCCAAAAGTTGGTTTATTAAGCATTGGCGAAGAAAAGGAAAAAGGCAATATTTTAACCCAGGCCACCTATCCTTTATTAGAAGACGACCGTTATATAAATTTTATTGGCAACGTTGAAGGCAGAGATTTATTCACCGATAAGGCCGACGTTATTGTTTGCGATGGCTATACCGGCAATGTGGTATTAAAGGCATGCGAAGGCATGTTTTACCATTTGATGAAACGCGGCATAAAGGATGATTATTTAAATCAATTTAATTTTGAAAACTATGGGGGCTCGCCTATACTTGGGGTGAACAAGCCCGTTGTTATTGGTCATGGCATTTCTAAAGCCAAAACCTTTGTGAATATGTTGAAACTAACACACGATGTGGTTGTTTCGAATTTAATCGACAGTATAAAATCACAGCTTTAAAGCGCAAAAAGGGTTTTATTAAACTCCCTTAAGCTTAAGCATTACACGCCATTTCGGTCTTATTTTTATAAAGCCACTTTAATTTATTCTATTCGGTTATCTTTGCCGACTTATTTTTAAAAATTAAATGTCTAAAATTCAGGCTGCCATTACCGCAGTTGGGGGCTACGTCCCCGACAAAATTATAAGCAATAAAGATTTGGAACACATGGTAGATACTACCGATGAGTGGATTCAATCGCGAACTGGAATTTTGGAACGCCGTATTCTCGAAGAAGGCAAAGCAACTTCGGATATGGCTATGATGGCTGTCAACGAATTGCTGCAAAAACGAGGAATTAGTGCTATGGAAATCGACATGCTTATATGTTGCACCATAACAGGCGACCTCATATTTCCAGCCACCGCCAATATAATATGCGATAAAATTGGCGCCAAAAATGCTTGGGGTTTTGATCTGGCCGCGGCCTGCTCTGGCTTTCTATTTGGGCTCGAAACGGGTTCAAAATTTATAGAGTCGGGCAAATACAAAAAAGTAGTGGTTGTAGGGGGCGATAAAATGTCGGCAATACTGGATTATACCGACCGAAATACCTGCATTATTTTTGGCGATGGCACAGGAGCTGTATTGTTAGAGCCTAACGAAGAGGGACTTGGCATTTGCGACAGCATTCTAAGAACGGATGGCTCTGGTCGTGAGTTTTTGCATCAAAAAGCTGGGGGTTCGCTAAAACCACCAAGCATAGAAACGGTAACCGCTCGTGAACATTACGTGTATCAGGAAGGAAAAACCGTATTTAAATTTGCAGTTACCAATATGGCCGAGGTTAGCAAGGAGATAATGGATCGCAACAATTTAAGTGCTCAAGATATCGACTACTTGGTTGCCCACCAAGCCAATAAACGCATCATTGATGCTACCGCCGATAGAATGGAAATTGGCAGCGAAAAGGTATTGATGAACATTCAACGTTATGGAAACACAACCAATGGCACCTTGCCCTTGCTTTTGTGGGATTTCGAAAAACAATTGAAAAAAGGTGACACCCTCATCCTATCTACTTTTGGCGGAGGATTTACATGGGGCTCCATTTATTTAAAATGGGCCTATAATTCTTAGGGAAAATAAATTTCCCAGTATTCATAAACCTTTGACGCGTTAATCGAAAGATTATTCCTAGAACTGAGGTCCCAAGAAAAATTGGAATAAAAATTTCTTCTGCGAAACCGGTTCATTGTTTGGAGCATTATCAAACCTCCAGCCACAATCCAATCCTATTAACCCAAACATAGGAAGGAAAAAACGTACGCCAACACCCGTAGATTTATTAAGTTTAAATGGATTGTAATCCTTTAATGAATAAAACGCATTTCCGCCTTCGATAAAGGTATGTACATACACTGTGGCCGATGGATTGGTGCTTATGGGATACCTTAATTCTAAGGTGTATTTGTTAAAATTTACTGCACCGCTTCCCGTTGTGTATTGGTCGTATCCTCTTTGAGCTATAACCTCGGAGCCATACAAATTCCAACCTACCAAACCCGTTCCGCCAAGTTTGAATCTTTCGAATGGCGAATACCCAACATCTTTATTGTAATAATTTAAAAACCCAAATTTGAACGACGATGCCAATACTAATTTCCCTACAACCTTGTGATACCAAATGGCTTCAACCTTCCATTTATAGTATTCAAGCCATTTGTATTTTTCGATGGCTGGCATATTTTTGAAGTCGGCATCGGGTTTGAACAATGAATAAGGCGGTGTAAATTGAGTGGTTAGGGTAAACGTAGATCCCTCCATTGGGAAAATGGGTTGATCGGTTGAATTTCGAGAAATAATATTCTGGAAATTGACATTATTGGCATTGCCTTGTGTAAAACCAAGCCCCGAAGTACCTCCAAAGCCAAAGTATCCATTATCCTTAAACTGATAATGTTGGTAATTTAAACTGTTGCTTACGGTAAAATAATCGTCGGGCCATTTTAAAAATTTACCTAAGGATAGGGTAAGGCCTGTTGTTTTTAAATATTGATACCTATCGTCCTTTTTATTAAACCCTCCCACATACAAATTGGTTTGAACCGAATGGTAAATGCTAAACGTAAATGAATTTGGTTTTTTGCCGCCAAGCCAAGGCTCGCTAAACGAAAAATTATAGGTTCTATATCCCAAACCATTGCTTTGAACCCGCAGCGACACTCTTTGTCCGTCGCCAGCAGGAATAGGATCCCAAGCTCCTTTTTTGAACATGCGTTTGCTCGAAAAATTATTGAGGCTCAATCCTACGGTACCTATAAATCCGCCCATACCTCCCCAACCTCCTGAGGCTTCAATTTGATCGGATGGTTTTTCAACCACTTTATATTCAATATCTACCGTACCACTTTGTGGATTTGGAATTGGGTTTACGCCTAGTTTTTCGGGGTCAAAATAATTTAACTGCGCCAATTCGCGTATAGATCGTTGAATATTTGCTCGGCTAAACTTATCGCCGGGTACGGTTCGCAATTGTCGCAATATAACGTGATCGCTCGTTTTGTCATTTCCGGTAACAATTACTTTGTTGATGGTGGCTTGCTTGCCTTCGTAAATTCTAATTTCGAGATCGATTGAATCTTTTTCAACATTGGTTTCTACCGGATTAATGCTAAAAAACAGGTAGCCGTCATCCATATACAAGCTCGAAATATCGTAGCCCGAAGGATTCATAAATAAGCGACTTTCTAATTTCGATTGGTTAAAAATTTCACCTTTTTTAACCCCCAGAACTTTTGCCAGTTCGGCATTTGTATATTTGGTATTGCCAATAAAGGCGATATCTCTAAAATAATATTGTTTTCCTTCTTTTACCTTAATAACGATATTAAGCAGAATTGGGCTAATGTTATAAATTGAATCTTTTTCGATATGGGCATCGCGATAGCCTAAGCTGGCATATTTCTCTAATAATTTAGGCTTTTCTTCCTCATAGGTTTCCTCAATAAATTTGGATGAAGCGAAAATATTAATTTTATTTTTTTTGCGCTTTGGTTTTTTAATGGCTGCCAATAATTTACGATCAATAACGTGGTCGTTTCCTACAATTTGAATATCGTAAATTTTTACCCTTTGCCCTTTGTCAACCTGTATTCGCATTATTTGCTGTCCGGCTTTTTTTGAGTCTAAATCGGGCTCATTGGCAATCGTTACCACCGCATTATAAAATCCTTTTTTGTGATAATAGGATTTGATTTTATTGCGGGTTTTATTGGTAAGGTTTTCGGTAAGAATTTGGCCTGCCTCTAAATTTAACTCCTCTTTAACATTTTTAGTTTCATTTTTGCGGAGCCCTTTGATGCTGTATTTCGACAATCGGGGTCGCTCAACTAAGTCAATATTTAAAAAAATACGATTCTCCTTCAAGCCTGTACAATATATTTTTACATCCGAAAACAACTCTTGTTTCCATAATACTTCTACTGCTTTTCTTAGCTCTTCGCCAGGCACACTAATAACTTGATCTCGTGTAAGACCCGTTATCATCGTTAGTACATTTTTGTCCATAAACTGTGTGCCGGTTACAGTAATACTCTCAATGGTATATTTATTTGGCGTAAGGTAATTTAATGGAATGATGGACGAATCGCTCACCTGAGCCGATAGCCCATTTACGATAAGTATAAGGACAGATACAACATGTCCGAAGCGTTTCAAATTTTGAATCATTGTGTTTTTATGCGGTAAGTTGTTCACTAGTTTTTCCAAATCGTCGTTCTCTATTTTGATAGTCTATGAGGGCTTCGTATAAATGTTTTCTTCTAAAATCGGGCCATAAGACTTGGGTAAAGTAAAATTCGCTATATGCAAGCTCCCAAAGTAAAAAATTGCTCAATCTATATTCTCCACTCGTTCTTATTAATAATTCGGGATGAGGAAAGGCTTCGGTGGTAAGCGCTTTGCTTATCATGTCTTCATTTATGTCGTCGGGCTGAATTTCACCCGATTTAACACGCTTTGCAATTTTCTTTACTGAGTTTACAATGTCCCATTTTGAGCTATAACTTAAGGCTAAAATAAGGCTAGTGCCTTTACAGTGGCTGGTTTTGTCCATAGCCTCTTTAAGCACATTATAGCAATCGGCCGACAATTGCGTGAGATCGCCAATGGCCTGTAAGCGAATATTGTTTTTAATAAGGGTTGGCGTTTCTGATTTTATGGTTTTTACCAGCAAGGTCATTAAAGCATGGACTTCGAGCTTCGGCCTATTCCAGTTTTCGGTACTAAATGCGTAAAGTGTTAAAAAGGGAATCCCCAATTCGGCACAACTCTCACAGGCTTCTCTTACCGATTTTACTCCGTTTTCGTGACCAAATACACGCAAAAGTCCTTTCTTTTTAGCCCAGCGTCCATTGCCATCCATTATTATGGCTATGTGTTGAGGCAAGGCGCTTTTGTCGATTGTTTCTAATAATCCCATACAGTAGAAGGTTTATTTGGCCAGCAAATTATTGGCGTAAAGCGATAGGTGAACGAAATTAATGAAAATACATACCAATCTTTTAATCCAGGATTGCCTCTCATATCGCCAGCGGTACTCAAAGGCCTAGCAATGCCTTCAACCTCAGCCGATCTGTCGGACAATGCGCTGCTTAAGGACCCGTATTTTTTTGTATTTTCAACGAGGTCGGGATACGTTTTGCTCACATCATCTAAATAATCGGTAAAGGTTTTGCGATACATAAATTCGAAACCTGCGGTTAAATTATTGGTTATCGTCCATTTTAAGCCCATCCCAAAAGGAATTGAAAGTTGAGTCAACTTATAGCGCGCCGCACTGCTTTGCCCCTCGGTATGCAAATTGTTAAGGTTAAACCAATCGCCATTGTATTTCGCTTTTGGATTAAAATGGCATAAGGCCACTCCAAGCGCCAAATAAGGTGTAAAGTTTTCGGTGCGCACCTGAGCCCCGAATGGCCTGTAATTGTATTCCATAGTAGCCGAAAGTTCGGTAATCCGCGACCGAAAGCTAAGGTTGCGGTATTTGTTTTCGGCAAAATTTTTATCATCTCCACTTATGGTTCCTATAAGTGCTGTAGGCCTAAAAGCCCAATATTTCCCTAAATTATACCTCAAAAATAATCCACCTGCCGCATGCGTTTCCTTCATTACAAAATTTCGTGCCAAATCGCCATGATAATTTGATGCCCCCAGTAGTCCGCCTATTTCCCATTTTTGGGCATACGAATGATGGGCAGTAAAAAATACAGCGAAGCTAATGACGAATTGTACAAAGCGTTTAGGCATATTGTATTTAATAACGATGAATGTAACGCAATGTTACACAACAGCGCAAAGATGCAAAAGTATTAAAAAAACTACGCTTTGAAAAGGGGTATTTTACTTAAACTGAAAGCATCTAACCTTGGCCGTAGATAGGCGATAGGTAAGGCTTATCCCAAAAATACCATACCAATCCTTATTTTCAGGATCGCCCCTTAAGGTTCCTGTTTCGTGAAGGGATGTTGAGGGGTCGGCCATAGCCGAGGCAATAGGCCCGTATTGGCTTTCGATATAAAAAGGTTCGGCATATTTTCCACTTACATCATCCAAATGATCGGTAAAAGTTTTGCGAACCGCATATTCCAATGCTACTGTCCAATGTTTGTTCATATAACATTTTAGCCCTAGCCCAATTGGGATGGCCATTTGCGTAAGGCTGTATCGTTTCAATTCGTTGTATTCGGCCGTTTGCTGCCCTTCGGTGCTCAAGGGTTGTAATGTTACCCATTCTTCATCGCGCCCCGATAAGGTTTGATAACCATTGACTCCGGTATTGTGTGGGCTGTTAATGTTATAAAAAAATTGCGCCTCAGGATTAAATTTAAATACAGAAAAGCCCGTGGTAAAATATGGAACCATTCCGCGTTGCTTGCCCCTATCCAACAATCGGAGGTTAATATCTATACCTGCCGAAAAATCCCATAAAACACTTCTAAAATGTAGGTTTCTGAGTGTGTTTTTGCTAATATCAGAGTACCACTCATCGTTGCCACTAATGCTTCCGCGGGTGGCTGCAATTTTGAAGGTTAGTCGGTTTCCAATATTATAACGCGTTAATAAACCCGCTGCAAAATGCGTGCTTTTTGCTTCAAAAAATTTAAAGTTCGACAGCTCCCCTGTATAGTTGCTGCCTCCGGCAAATATGCCAAAATCAAGCGAACTTTCACGCATCCAACGCTGGGCCTGGGTGCTGCTTATGCTAAATAAAATTGCACCGAGTAGTAGTATCTTACGGATATTCATTTTTTGTTTTTTTAAAAGGCGAGGCAATTAACAATTTTTTTAAATATAAAACTATTAATTATTGCTTTTTATTTTGTTATGCTCCATCAAAAAGGGATGGAATTACAGGATTTTGAGTGTCTATAAATTCAATTTGACAAGCCAAAATTATTCATTTGTCTTACTCACATCTTCGCTAAAGTCCCTAAAGGCCCCCTAAATTAGAATACATTAAAAATCCTTTTTATCTAGTAAATTCGCACCTCAAAAAAACCATTACTATGAAACAACTGTGTATAGTTACAGTATTTGCCCTTTTAACTTTCAAAGCCTTTGCGCAAACCAATGAGTCCATTATTTTTACTTTTGGAAACGACACCGTATTTAAATCCGAATTCGAACGCGTTTATAGTAAAAATAATGATGTGAAAACCAAAAAGCCAAGCGAAAAAGAAATTCAAGAATATTTGGATTTGTATGTCAAGTTTAAGCTAAAGGTTAAAGAAGCCTATAGCCTTCAAATGGACACAAACGATGCATTTGTTAAAGAATTAGCAGGCTATCGCAAGCAATTGGCCCAACCGTATTTGGCCGACAATCAAGTAACCGATAAATTAATACAAGAGGCCTATGAGCGCCTGTTGGAAGAGGTAAATGTTAGTCATATTTTAATTGGTTGCTCAAAAGATGACTTGCCAAAAGATACGCTCATTGCATTTAAAAAAATTAGCGACATCCGAAAACAAATTTTAGAAAATAAACTTTCATTCGATTCGGCCGCACGCCAATTGTCGGAAGACCCTTCGGCCAAATCAAATTTTGGGTCATTGGGATATTTTTCAGCATTTCAAATGATTTATCCATTCGAAAACATGGCATTTAACACTCAAAAAGGTCAGGTTTCGGCAGCCTTCAGAACTCAGTTTGGCTATCATATTTTAAGGGTGAATGAAAGGCGCTTAAGCCCAGGCGAAATTAAAGTAGCCCATATTATGGTGCGATTTAATAACGATAAAGAAGTAGATGCTGCCAAAGTAAAAATCGACGCCATTTATGCTAAACTGCAGGGCGGCGAAAATTTTGAAGAGATGGTTAGTCAATTTAGCGAAGATTACAGCACCAAAGCAAATAAAGGCGAAATGACTTGGTTCAAAAGTTCAGGCCAATTGCCTGTAAACTTCAAAGAATCGGCCTTTGCCTTAAAAAATAACGGCGATTATACATCTCCTGTTAAGACCGATTTTGGTTGGCATATTATCAAAAAAATCGATCAAAAAGGAATTGCCCCCCTCAGCGAACAAAAAGAAAATCTTAAATACAAGGTAAGCCGCGACGATAGATCTCAAATTAGCAGTAAAGTAGTACTCGATCGATTAAAAAAGGAAAACAAATACACCGCTGACGATAAAGAATATTTAAAATTTAGCGCCACCGTCGATACTTCATTGCTAAGGGGCAGTTGGGTGCCATCGGCAAAATCGAAAACAACCAATGTATTATTTACCATTGCTGGACAGAAATATACACACGACGATTTTAGCAGCTTTATCATGAATTTTCAGGTGCCCAAAAAATCGGATAATGTAGCCTTTGTGGTTTCTGAGTTTTATAAAGACTATGTCGAAAAAATGAATTTTTCATATGAAGAAGATCATTTGGAGGAAAAATATCCTGATTTTAAAAATTTAATGCAAGAATACCGCGACGGTATATTACTATTTGAATTGACCGATAAAATGGTTTGGACTAAGTCGGTTGAAGATACTATTGGCCTACAATTATTTTATACCCTTCACAAAAGTAACTATATGTGGGCCAAACGCGTAGACGCAGCCCAATTCGATTGCTCGAATGCAAAAGTAGCCAAGATGGTTAAAAAACTGCTGAAGAAAAACACACCCGACACCCTGATTTATAAGAACATAAATGTGAAAGATCCCTTGGCCGTAAACATTTCGAGAGGAAAATATGAAAAAGGACAAAATGAAACGATTGATAAAATTGAATGGAAAACAGGCATTCACGATTTACCAAGCAGCAGCGCAAAAGTTAGCTTTGTTAAAATAAATGCCGTTTTAGAAACCACTCCTAAAGATTTAAAAGAAATAATGGGTGTGGCCACCTCCGATTTTCAAGCCGATTTGGAGGCAAACTGGATTGCTTTATTAAAAACAAAGTATCCGGTAAACATCAATAGTTCGGGCAAGGATAACCTGTTTAAATAATTTCATTGCTTCATAAAAATTATAGAATCGAAATGATATTTTGCCTGCTCATAGGCATTGGCTCCTTCTTTTCTATAACGTCTTGCCAACCGAAATCTCCCTCGTCGGACGACCAAATTATTGCCACGGCATTTAATGAAACCCTCGAGTTGTCGGAAGTTGAGTCTATCCTAGGGCCCAACATGACTAAACAAGATAGTTTTTTATTTATTAAAGAATACATTGATCATTGGGTGCAAAAACAAGTTATATTAAACAAAGCCAAAGAAAACGACTTGGCTACAAGCGATGAAATTGCAAAAAAAGTTGAGAATTATCGACAAGATTTGATAGCCTTTGAATACTGCAAAAAATTAGTTGCCGAAAAATTAGATACCAATCTTACTTTAGGCGAAACGAAGACGTATTACGCGAGCCATCCTGAAAATTTTGAATTGAAACAAAACATCGTTCAATTCGTTTTTATAAAAATGCCGAAGGGCCTAGAAAACAAACATAAATTTTGGAGCAAATTTGCAAATGCCTCAAACGAAGCCCATACAAAGATGGCAATAATCGCTCTTAAAAATGGAGGATCTGCTTTTTTAGAACGCGACAAATGGGTGGCATTTGACGATGTATTAAAAGCCGTGCCCATTACCACCTATAATCAGGAAAGCTTTATTAACAATACCCGAATTTTTAAGATCGAAGAAAGTGCATTCGTATGGTATATACGCATACTTGATTTTAAACTAAAAGAAACCGTTTCGCCGTTTGAATTTGTAGAAGAAAATATTACCCAAATTTTATTAAATAAAAGAAAGGTAGTTTTGATGAAAAAAATTGAAGAACAAATGGTAAACCAAGCCATTAAGGACAACCACGTAAAAATTAATTTACCACACTATGATTAATCTAATATCCATAAAAAATTTGGGTAAAATTATACTGCCCATGATTTTGCTAAGCGGCATGGCCGCAACTGCACAACCCAAACAAGTATTGGAAGAAGTGGCGGCCGTAATTGGCGATAATATAATCTTAAAATCGGAATGGGAAGCCGAGTACTTGCAAGTTAAGGATCAATACACCAGTTTCAAAGGCGATTTGAAATGCGAAATATTAAATCAACTTGTTTTGCAAAAGCTAATGCTTCATAAAGCAGAATTAGACAGTGTGGTTATTGCCGATGAACAGATAGAATATGAGATGGATAGAAAAATACGCTATTTTGTATCTCAAATTGGCGATGAAAAGCGCCTCGAAGAATACCTTGGCAAGCCTATAATACAATATAAAGAGGAGATGAAGCCTCGAATTATGCAGCAGATGCAAGTGCAAGAGGTGCAAAAAAAAATGATGGATGCGGTGAAAGTTTCGCCAACCGAAGTAAAAAAATACTTTGATGAAATACCTACGGACAGTCTGCCACTTTTTGGCGCCGAAGTAGAATTAGGGCAGATTGTAATAATCCCCAAGCCCAATCAATTTGCCAAAGACGACGCCTACCAAACCCTTAAAAAATACCGTGAAGAAATAATTTCGGGAAAACGCAATTTTGATTTAACGGCTAAAAGTTTTAGCGACGATAAAGGCTCGGCCATTAATGGAGGCGAATTAGGCTATTTTAAACGCGGCGAAATGGTAGCAGCTTTCGAATCGATGGCTTTCAAATTGAAACCCGATTCTATATCGCCCATCATCGAAACTCAATATGGCTATCATATTTTAAAACTCATTGACCGAAAGGGCGACCGAATAAACATTCGCCATATATTAATAAAGGCTCCCATAATTTCGAGAGACTTGGCCGAAACTGAGAAATTTTTAAAAGGCTTAATCGTTAAAATAAAAACGGATTCTTTAACCTTTTGTCAAGCTGCCGGAAAATATAGCGAAGACGAAGCCACTAAATCGAATTGTGGTTTTTTTACCGACCCCAATGTTGGATCAAATCGCGTAGCCATCGAATTGTTGGATAAGGATGTGGTTTTACAAGTGCAAAAAATGAAACTAGGCGAATTTTCATTGCCAACACCCATACAAGCTTCGGATGGTTCGTCGGCCTATAGAATTTTATATTTAAAATCGGAAACCAAACCCCATCAAGCCAATATGAAAGATGATTATCAAAAAATTCAAGCCTTCGCTTTGGAACAAAAGAAACAAAAGGTTATGGACGATTGGGCCAATAAATTTAAGAAAACGGTTTATATCCATATCGAGCCGAGCTATACCGCATGCCAAGAAATGAAACGCTGGAAGGACTAAAATAAAACACTTATTAAATGGAATTTAAAAACGAAGTAGAGGCAGCCGAAGCATTTAAAGCACATATTAAAACCTTAAAATCTGAGATTGCTCGTGTAATCGTTGGGCAAGATACGGTAGTAGACGGAGTGTTAACTTCGATTTTTTGCAGGGGTCATAGTTTATTAGTAGGCGTGCCCGGATTAGCTAAAACCCTTTTGGTAAAAACCATTTCTGAATCCTTAGATTTAAGTTTCAATCGCATTCAATTTACCCCCGATTTAATGCCAGGCGATATTACAGGCTCCGAAATTTTGGATGATCACAAAAATTTTAGATTTTCGAAAGGACCCTTATTTGCCAATATTATTTTGGCCGACGAAATAAACCGAACGCCTCCCAAAACGCAAGCTGCACTTTTAGAAGCCATGCAGGAAAAAACGGTTACCGTAGGGGGGACCAATCACAAGCTGCCAAACCCATTTTTTGTTTTGGCTACGCAAAATCCTATAGAACAAGAAGGAACCTACCCTTTGCCCGAAGCGCAATTGGATAGATTTATGCTTAATCTTTATTTAGATTATCCAAGTTTTGAAGAAGAAATATTAGTAGTTAAAAATACCACTACCGACAAAACCACCATCCCTACTAAAGTGTTTGGAGCCAAAGAAATACTATATTTTCAAGATCTAATACGCAAAGTTCCGGTGGCCGACAATGTGTACGAATACGCTGTAAAGTTGGTAAGTAAAACCCGGCCCGGCTATCCAATGGCCACGGCTCAGGTAAACAAATATGTTAGCTATGGGGCTGGCCCACGGGCAAGTCAATACCTCATTATGGGAGCCAAATGCCATGCCTTAATGCAAGGTAAATATTCGCCAGATATCGAAAATGTTCAAGCCATTGCCGAATCCGTTTTGCGACACCGTGTATTGAAAAATTATAAAGCCGAAGCCGAAGGAATAAGCATTAACGAGCTTATTAAAAATTTATACTAAGACCGCTCTGTTCGGCTAGCGTTTTATAAATTTAGAATAAAACACCTTTCCGCCACTTTCTACCTTTACAGTATACAATCCCGAATGGTAGAGCGAAATATCGAGGGAATTGGTTAAAGTAATTACTTCTTCTTTTACCACCATTTTGCCATCGCTTGATAGAATACTTATATTATAAGGTTCGCCCGAACCAAAGCCTATATTCAACACTGTATTGGCAGGATTAGGCGATAAAGCCAATTTGTTTTTTTCGATAAAGGTGGCCGATAAGCCCCAGCAGCTCGCCTGATATTCGCCAATAACAAACGTTGCTGGATCGTTTTCAGGAAAAACTTTAATTTTTACGAGCCCAATTCCTTTGGATGAATCGGGATAAAAATGAGCCGATGTTTCGCATGATGCCCCAATTGCCAGCTCAAATTTTGCGGTATCGGTTTTTATATCATGGCACAAGTCGCAATCGCAATAGGCTGTAGTCCATTTTGAGGATACTATTTTTTGTATTCGAATGAATTTAAGTTTATTAGTATTAAAATTATTGGTAAATTTACTGTGTACCACAATATCAAATTCGGTACAAAAATGTTCATTGCGAGCCGATGCCGGCAGAAAAACAGACTGCGAATACCCCATCATGCACAAGAACAATCCAACTAGCGTAAAAATTTGTTTCATTCTACAAACATACTTTTTTTAAGCTTTAATCACATTATTTGAAATAATCTGTGTCCATTTTATGTGATAATCCGCCAACAAGGTGGATTCATTAATACTTGTGCAACTTTTTTGGCCTAATAATTATCTTTCTTTGTAAATGTATTTCTAAAAAACAAGTCGGGTTTATGAAACATTGGCTTTTGCTCTGCATTATTGCTGTTTCGATTTCAGCAAAATCTCAACTAATTGTTGGAGAGGCCAATCCCTATATTTTAGTAACCAATGTATTGATGGGAAAAGGTATAGCTACCGATTCGATAATTTATACAGGCCATAGTCGTTCGTGTGGATTTTTTGAAAATGGGTTAACGAGCAAGCTAAAAATGGACGCTGGTATTATCCTTTCAACCGGTATTGCGGTTGGGGCAAAGGGCCCGAATGACGCTGGCAATAAATCTACCTCCGAACTTCAAACTGCAGGAAGCGCATTATTAAATAAATACGCCAGTCAGCCAACCTATGATGCGGCCACTTTACAGTTTAAATTTACCCCCCAAACAGAAGATATTGTTTTCAACTATATTTTTGCCTCCGAAGAATATATCGAATTTGTTGATCAAAATGTGAGCGATATTTTTGGATTTTTTATAAGCGGTCCTGGTATTGTTGGCGAACAAAATGTGGCGCTGGTTCCGGGCAAAACATTGCCTGTGAGCATCGACAATATTAATCATTTGCGAAACTCTCAGTTTTTCAACCTTAATCTTTTAGGCGAAAAAACCCTTCAGGCCGATGGCTACACTACTCATCTAACTGCAAATTTAAAATTAGAAGCCTGCAGCCCGTATACCATTAAATTGGCTATAGCCGATGTGGGCGATTTTCGATTAGATTCTTATGTGTTTATTGAGGCTGGAAGCTTTCAGCACAAAACCAGTATTGGCAAGGATACGTTTATTTGCAAAGAAAATTTTGATCTCATATTAGACGCGGGCAATCCAGGCCGATTTGTAGAGTGGTATAAAGATGGCGTAAAACTTGCCGATACCTCTCAAAAAATAACGGTCACTACCTTTGGAACCTACGAAGTAAAGGTGTTTACAAATTGCGGTTATTTTATTGATGTTAAAAAAATATTGCCTGGTGTGGCTGATATCTCTATTGGAAAAGACACCCTTTACTGTGGCGATTCTCTTCACAGAATTTTAAAAATAAAAAATAGAGTATTCGATAGCTATCAATGGTCGAATGGCTCGACGGCAGATACATTAATTGCAAAAAAAACAGGCTTGTATTGGCTAGAAATTGACCGCAACGGATGCAAAAAAAGAGATACCATTAATCTAGTATTAGAACCCTTGCCAAAAATAAATTTAGGAGCCGACACCACTGTATGTGGCCAAGTAGATATAATTTTGCGAGCCAAGGAGCTAGCCAGCTCATACACTTGGTATAAAGATGGGCTCCCAACAGGCGATACTCTCATGAATTTACGCGCCACCCAAGCAGGAACATACTGCGTTTGGTCGCGTAATAAAAACTGCTCGAACCGCGACACCCTTAGCGTATTTAAACGCAAAGCCCTAAGCGTTGATCTTGGCTCACCTCTTCTCGAAATTTGCAATAACGATACCTTTTATTTAAAAACAAATATTAACGACACCCTTAATTATAGCACCCTATGGAATACGGGCGCTATATCATCAACCATACTCATATCGTCATCTGGGAAATACCTAGTTACGGTGCGCGACAAGTTATGCAATTTTAAGGCAAGCGATAGCGTGGAAGTGAAAGTGTATGAGGGGGCTGGCAATGTAAGCGTAGCCAATGCATTTACGCCAACTCACGATGGTTTGAACGAAGAATTTAAACCCGTTTCGGATATCGAATCGTTTACTTTTTATCGGTTTGTAATATTTAACCGTTGGGGTCAAAAACTTTTTGAAACTTCAGATCCCAATAAGGCTTGGAATGGCTTTTATGAAAATAAGCTTTGCGAAAACGGAGTTTATATTTGGAGCCTACATGCAAAATCAAATTGCTCGGCAGGCGATAAAAATTTCCAAAAAGGCATTGTGCACCTGATACGATAATGCCCTATTATTAAACGATGGCTAAATCGTTTTACTGATTTTTTATTATACGGCCTCAGCTTCTACGGCTTCCACTTCTGGAACCATGCGCTTCAACAAATTTTCGATTCCAGCTTTTAAGGTTAGCGTCGACGACGGACACCCGCTGCACGACCCCTTCATGGTAACCGTAACTACCCCATTTTCAAATTTTTTGAAATCGATGGCGCCCCCATCCATTTCAACGGCTGGCTTAACATGATCTTCTAATAATTTTTTGATTTTAACAATAACACCGCTTTCTTCTTCTTCTGTTAGCTCTACCCTTTTTTCCAAAACTACTTTGCCTGCTTCAATATAGTCTTTAAGGAACTGACGCAAATCCGAAATCAAATCAACCCATTCGAATTCGTCCGATTTGGTAACGGTTATAAAATTATTCATTATAAAAATTCCCTTTACGTATGGCAATTCAAAAAGGGCGATGGCCAAGGGGCTACTTTTTACATCTTCGGCCTTTCGAAAATCAACACTTTCGTTTGGACAAATCATTCGATTGATCACAAATTTCATGCTTCCCGGATTAGGAGTCGCTTCGGCATATACATTTACTAAATCAGTAGCGTTCATCGTTATTTAGAATAATTCTACAAAGGTAGAAATTTTGAACCAAAACCCAAGGCTTCTTGCCAAAAATAGATGAAAAGAAATAAGACTTCAACCGATTCCGAAACTTTTATAAGCACTTAGTATTCATTGTTTTCTAATAATTGGGGATGGCTATACTTTCGCTTACCTAAATAATAGGTGTTAAAATTGCACCATTCACAGTCCTTTTTTCCGCAGCCTTTACTAAATTCATGATTCTTTATTTTAGAATACACTTCACTAATTAATTTTTCCATAAATCGAAGTTCATCGTCGCTAATAAATATCTTTTCTCGGGCGTAATTTCCTTTTGTATCGGGCTCCACAAAAAACATTTCGCCCGATAAAGTTTTGTAATTGTGCAATTTATCGTTGTTAATCAACAAATGATAAAATGCTATTTGTCGCCAGTAATTACCTCCATACAGCTCTTCGGGGCTTGCATCCTCGGGGTTGATGTTTAGGACAGGCGGCTCTAAAAGTTTCCGTTTTTCGCTGCTAAATTTCCCCGTTTTAAAATCGATGACATGCACAGTGGCCTTGTCGTGAAATACCAATTGATCAAGCTTGCCTTTTATAGGAACCTCATTTACCACTATGTCGGCCACATTTTTTTCGGGTTCGCGATTTTTGTTTTCCTCCCATTCGTTGATAAATGAAGTGTATAACTGTGGCAATATCTTTTCGGTACCGTATTCAAGTGTTCGCGCAAAATCTTGTGGACTAAACGAATCGGCATGTTTTTCTAAATCAAATTTAAAGCCCGATACCAATTGTGCTATGTTTGGGTATTTTTTTTCAGGATGATTTAACATGGCTTTAAAAAAAAGCTCAAGTGCCCTATGAATGGCATTCCCAAAACTTAAGGGGCCGGTTTTGGCCGAAGGAATTTGTAATAAATTGCGATAATAAAATTTTATTGGGCAATCCAAATAATTATCCAAATGGGTGGCACTAAGCACAAAGTTATCGGTAAATTTATTTAAAAAATCCTTGTCAAGGGGTTCAAAATCCTTATCATCTGTATCCTCTCCAAACAGTGAAATTTGAATTTCGCTAATTTGTTCATTGGTTATTTGAGCCTTAATTTTTTGAGGGATGCCCGACTCTAAAAATTCAGTTACAAACACCGATTCCTGTTGGTCTTTTTCAGCTAAATCGGTGTTGTTATACATTATAGTTAAATACGATTTGGCACGGGTGCAGGCCACATAAAACAAGCGGCGGTTTTCTTCCAATAGTGAGTTGACCGAAGCTGGCACTATCACTTCGCGAATGCGGAAAGGCAAGCGGTCTATAGTTTTATCCCACAATTTAGTGTTGCAACCTATTACGAAAACCATTTCAAATTCCAAACCTTTGCTCGAATGGGCTGTTAGCAAATTTACCCCATCGCTTTTTTCAATAATTTCTTCGGCTTCCAATGCAATTCCATTCTCCTGCATTAATTTTATGGTTTTTAGAAATGCTTCGAGTTGAAGGGTTGGCCGTTTTCGAGTTTCTCCTTTTAGGTAATCAAAAAAAGTTTGCAATGCCTGAAGTAAAAACAATTTATTGTTTGCTTGCATTACATAACTTAAAATGCCCCCTTTGGCAATCACTTTTTCAAGCAATTGTTGCAGTGTAAAATTAAAGGTTTTGCCAATCCAGTATTCAATATCAGAGGCTAATTTTATAATTTTAAGTAATGATTCGTTTGATATTATTTTTTTTAAAATTTCATTATCGCAAATTCCATTAAGGGCATCCCGCCATTTCAGTTTTTCTTCTTTTAAATAAAAAGCCAATTTGGCAATATCGGCTGGGGCAATTTCCCAAAAATCAAAATGTAAAATTTTAAATAAGCGGTGTTCGCCCGAGTAGGGTTTTATTTTTTCATCACCTATATAATATAGCAATTCAATAATATTGGCCGTAAATGGAATGCTTAAAACGTCCATCCGTTTTTTTAAATAGTAGGGAATATTTTTTAAACCTAAGTAGTCTTTTATTACATCTACCTGGCTGTGGTTTCGGTATATCACTGCTATTTCTGATAATGGAACACCTTCGGCTTTGGCTTTTAATATTTCGTTTACTATAAAAGCCGCTTCATACATTTGGTTTGGGCATTCTACTACCAGCGGTGGCTCGCTCGATTTTATATCAGGGTTTTTTGATTCTAATTTTTTATCGGCAATGAGGCGAACTGTGTTTTTATTTATAACCCGACTGGCTGCATCCAATATGGGTTGTGACGAACGGTAGTTTTCACTCAACACCACTTTTTGTAAATCAGGAGCAAACCGATTTTCAAAATCTTGCAAATTTTCAACATTAGCTCCCTGAAATCGGTAAATGGATTGGTCGTCGTCGCCCACAACCATAATATTTGGACTATCCCAATAGGAGGCCAGCAACAGCATCAATTCGTTTTGGGCTTTGTTTGTATCCTGATATTCATCCACCATTATATATTGGTAATGCTCCTGATAGCGGAGCAAAGCATATTCATTCTTTCTTAAAAAATCAATAACCCACAAAATCATATCATCAAAATCGTAACGGCCATTTTCGGATGATAATTGCCTGTAATCGTAACAAGCCTGAATGGCAGATTTTAATTTTTCAAATTGCTCTAATACCTTGTTGTACTCGTTCAATTTTAAATCTCCCTTTTTATTATTTCCCCTATTTATTTTATAGGTCATTCCTTCCTTAAATGGCAATTCGTCTATTAATTTTTTTATACTTTCATAAATAACTTCTTTGGTTAATTGTTCTTGTTTTAATAATCGGTTCAGTTCTTTTAAATCTTTTCTTTCCCTATAAGGAACTTTATAATTTTTTAAAGGATTTCCAAATTCTAATTGATCAATTATTTTATTATAAAATTCAATAGATTCTAAATCCGAAATAGGTTCTAGAGATAAAATGTCCATCTCATTTTGATAATCGGATATTACTTTTTGACAAAAAGAATGAAACGTAAATATGGGAACTCTATGGGCCTGTGCCCCCATAAATTCAATTAAGCGTTTTCTTAAAGCCACTGTAGCCGCGTCGGTAAAGGTAAGGCAAAGTATATTTTCGGGCAGCAAATCCGTTTTATTCAAAATAGAACCAACTCGAGCACTTAAAAGTTGTGTTTTGCCCGTTCCCGGTCCAGCAATGGTCATTAATGGTCCATCTATTTCTTCTACGGCCTCATTTTGTGCCGTATTTAAGGTCATTTTTTTTGTCATTAAATTATTATTTATACTTGATTATCATACAATTACATGCGTCAAAGTAAAATAACTACCCCTAACGTGCAACCTTTTTATAATAATATGTCAAATATATCACCAGAATTCATATGTTTGAACACTGTAATTATTCGATAAAATAATAAAACTATATGATGAAAAATTTTACTCTTAAACAAAACGTTTTAGGACTCATCCTAATCCTACTGGGAGTTTTTGGCTCTGCTGCCTTAAACCAAAGCTTTGCACAATCCTATTGCACACCCTATTCCTACTATGGGTGCAATTTAAACTACGATTATGGAACCACCGAACAGGTTCAAATCAAAGACATTTCCAAAAATCTTATTTACGCCAAAGCTGCTGACGGGTGTAACACCACTTCTAGTACGCCCAATGCGGCTGGTAATGGGTTTACATTAATTTCTAGCACACCAGCTTTTACCTTATCAAGTGGGTCTAAATATACCCTTGGTATTAGTGTGAGTATGACTTACAACAATACCACTGTTTACAACGGGTATGCTATTAACCTAGCGGCATGGATAGACATTAACCGAGATGGAACCTTTAGCGCTAGCGAATACATTGCTACCGGATGGGGCAACCCAGTGTCGGGCAATGCAAAAGGCGTTGGTGGAGCTATAATGGAAAATACGTTCACGATTCCTTGTGGAGTAAGCCCAGGAAAAACTCGAATGAGAATTATTACGTCCTATAGCTATACTATGGGTGCATCGGGAAGCTGCCCTATGGGTGGCTCTGGAAGCCCATACCATTATTATGGCGAACAAGAAGATTATACCATAACCTTGGCTAACCCTGCGAGCCTTGCTGCTGGATTTTATATGCCAAGCACCGCCTATTTAGGAACCCCTGTTAAAATGACCAACTCTAACCCAACAGGCTATATTGCACATCAGTGGGATATCGACGACAATGGGTCAATTGAATACAACACAACCAACGCTACTCATATTTTTAATACTGCCGGAACCAACTGCGTTCGTCTAAAAAGCCAAAACTGCTTAGGTCGCGACTCCACTTTACGTTGCATCAATATCGTTGCACCTAGTTCTAAGCCTGTGGTTGATTTTGCTTCCAATACCAACGAAGTAGAACGTTTTGGTACAGTTAATTTTTTAGACCTTTCTAC